>DASQHW010000251.1:0-1507 GCA_035631895.1 Acidimicrobiia bacterium
ATGAACCGCTTCGAGCACGCGATCCACAACGCGCGCCGGGATGAAGGCGAGCTCTCGATCGAGCACATCGGCGAGCTGTGGGCGTCGACGCAGCGCGACATGCTGGGCGAATCCGTGGAGATCACCGAGGGCTACCGCACGTGGTGGTCGTACATACCGCACTTCATCGGCACACCCGGTTACGTGTACGCATACGCGTACGGTCAACTGCTCGCGCTGTCCGTGTATGCGCAGTACGAGACGCGCGGCGCCGACTTCGTCCCGCAGTACCTCGACCTGTTGCGCGCCGGCGGATCGATGTCGCCGCAGGAGTTGGGAAAGCTCGTCGACGTCGACCTCGCCGATCCCGGGTTCTGGGACCGTGGCCTCGACATCATCGAGCGGCGTCTCGACGAGACGACCGCCGCCGCGGAGGCAGCCGGCCGCTTGTGATCACGCGGTAGGTTCCCGCCATGACCTACCGGGTGATTCAGTGGAGCACCGGCAATGTCGGTCGCGCCGCGCTGCGATGCATCATCGGCCATCCCGAGCTCGAGCTCGTAGGTGTGTGGGTGCATGCCGCCGACAAGGCGGGTCGGGACGCGGGGGAGCTCTGTGGCCTCGGCCCGGTCGGCGTGCGAGCGACAAACGATGCCGACGCGCTCCTCGCGCTGGATGCGGACTGCGTCAGCTACACCGCGACCGCCGATCTCCGTCCCACCGAGGCGATCGCCGAGATGGCACGCATCGCGCGTTCGGGGAAGAACATCGTGTCGAGCTCGGTCGTGCCAATGGTGTGGCCGTCACATCTCGACGCGACGATGCGGGCGCCGCTGGAAGATGCCTGCCGCGACGCGGGCGTCTCGTGCTTCACCTCCGGCATAGATCCGGGTTGGGCGAACGACATCCTCCCGCTGTTGCTCACCGGCACATGTGAGCGCGTCGAGCACCTGCGAGTGATGGAGATCGTCAACTATCGCCACTACGAACAGCCGACGGTGTTGTTCGACACGATGGGGTTCGGAAAGCCGCTGGACGCCACGCCACTGTTGCTGATGCCGGGCATCCTGTCGTTCGCCTGGGGCGGCGTGGTCAAGATGCTGGCCGCGGGGCTCGGCGTGGAGGTCGAGGAGTTGCGCGAGGTGCACGAGCGACGTCCCGCGCCCGAGAAGATCGACCTCGGCTTCGGCGTCATCGAGGAGGGCACGACTGCCGCGTTGCGGTTCGAAGTGCAGGGCGTGGTCGGGGGAGAGGCGCGCATCGTCGTCGAGCACGTGACTCGCCTGGACGACGCGTTGTGCCCCGATTGGCCGCAACCTGTGGGCGCGGGCGGGTATCGCGTGATCGTGACGGGCACGCCGAGCTATCAGTGTGACGTGCAGATGACCGTCGGCGGCGGCGAGGGCGACCCCGGTGTCATCGGGACCGCCGGCCGCATCGTGAACGCGATCCCCTCCGTCTGTCGTGCTGCGCCGGGGCTGCTGTCGGCCCTCGACGTGCCGCCGGTGACCGGCCGCGGGGTGATGCG
>DASQHW010000252.1:0-7937 GCA_035631895.1 Acidimicrobiia bacterium
TCGACTTCCGGGGCGGCACGTCGTGGCAGGTCAACATGCAGGGCGGCAAGCACGCGAAGGTCACGGAGGTGCGGGACCTGCTGCGGCCGCTCGGGTTCAACGACGCCAAGGTCAGTGTGTTGTCGTCGTCGACGAGCAATACGCAGAGCGTGCGCGTCGAGGCTCGGGTCGTGACCGACCCAGTCGGGAAGGTCCAGAACGCGCTTGCTTCGTATAGCAAGTCGACGCAAGCGGCAGTCGAGTTCCGCCAGGACGCCACCGGAGGAGGCACATTCCTCCTGACGACGAAGCCCACCTTCACCCCGACGAAAGACGGCGTCACCGCCGCGCTCGCGGGCACCGGTGTCGCGAGCCCGAACGTGACGATCAGCGGCCACGACATCACCGTGCGAGTCGCGAAGTTGCCGCCGAGCCCGATCGAGGGCGTCACCACCGCGTTGGCGAAATATGCGAACGCTTCGTCGAACGACGTGAACATCTCCACGGTGGGTCCGACCTGGGGGCACGACGTCAGTCAGAAGGCGCTGAAAGCGCTACTCGTCTTCTTCCTGCTGCTCGCCATCTACCTGTCGATACGGTTCGAATGGAAGATGTCGGCTTCCGCGATCGTCGCGGTGATCCACGACATCATCTTCACCGTCGGCGTATACGCGCTCTTCGGGTTCCAGGTGACACCGGCGACGGTCACCGCGTTCCTGACGATCCTCGGGTTCTCGCTCTACGACACCGTCGTCGTCTTCGACAAGGTCGGCGAGTTCCAGCGGTCGATGACCGCGACGGGGCGGACGACGTACGCCGACATGGTGAATCGTGCGCTGAACGCGGTGCTCATGCGGTCGCTGTCCACGTCGCTCGTCGCGCTGCTGCCCGTGCTGTCGCTGTTGATCGTCGGTTCGGTGATCCTCGGCGCCACCGCACTCGAGGACTTCGCGCTCGCGCTGGCAGCCGGGCTCTTCATCGGCTCGTACTCCTCGATCTTCGTCGCCGCGCCGCTGCTGGCATGGTGGAAGGAGCAGGAGCCGCAGTACCGCGCGCTGCGGGACCGCAGGCGCCGTGTGCCCGCGGCGGCTGCATCCGCGTCGCTCGGCGTGCCGGTGGTTCCCTCCGAGGACAGTGGGGGAGACCTCGAGCGCCCCCTCGGTGTCCCCGGCCCGCCGGCGGTTCCCCGCGGCCCGATCCAGCCCCGGGCCCGCCAGCAGCGTCGCCGCAAGCGGAGATAGCCGGCGGCGCGGCACGCGGGCGGGTCACGAACGAGTCGCGCCTGTGCGCGCATCCGTCGGTACCCTGGGGACCGATGGATTTCGCCTGGCTGAAGGAGCATGTACGGGACATCCCGGACTACCCGCAGCCGGGCATCGTCTTCCGGGACATCACTCCGCTCCTCGCGGCACCCGAGGCGTTCGCCGCGACCGTGGACGGCATCGCCGCACCGTTCATCGGCGAGCAGATCGACAAGGTCCTGGGGATCGAAGCCCGCGGCTTCGTCTTTGCGGCGCCGGTGGCATATCACCACCGCGCGGGCTTCGTCCCCGTGCGCAAGGCCGGCAAGCTGCCATGGGAGATCGAACGTGAGGAGTACGAGCTCGAGTACGGCACGGACCTGCTCGAGATCCACCGGGACGCCGTTGCTCCCGGCGAGCGTGTGCTGATCGTCGACGACGTGATCGCGACCGGTGGCACTGCGGCCGCCACCGCGAGGCTCGCGGAACGGCTCGGGGGCGTGGTGCTCGGCTTCGCGTTCGTGATCGAGCTCGGCTTTCTCGAGGGACGCAAGAAGATCGAGGGCTACCGCATCCAGTCGTTGGTGACATATGACTGATCGCACACGGCTCCTGACGCGGCGGCACGTGAAGAGCGCCGGCGTCGACTCGGCGGTGCGGCCACTCCTCGAGTCCGTACGCGAACGGAACCACCGGGCCGACGGCGCACTCATCGAACGCGCGTACGAAGTCGCCCGTGACGCGCACCGCGATCAGGTGCGCCGATCCGGCGATCCCTACATCGCGCATCCGGTCGGTGTCGCGATGATCCTGTCGGATCTGGGGCTCGACGACGTCACGCTTGCGGCCGCGTTGCTCCACGACGCCGTCGAGGACACATCGGTCACGCTGGCGGGCATCGAGGAGCTGTTCGGCCCGGATGTGGCGGCGATCGTCGACGGCGTGACGAAGCTGGATCGTCTGCAGTTCGACTCGAAGGAGGAGCAGCAAGCCGCCACGATGCGGAAGATGCTCGTGGCGATGGCGAAGGACGTCCGCGTACTGCTCATCAAGCTTGCCGACCGCCTGCACAACATGCGCACGATCGCGTCGTTGCCGGAGGCGAAGCAGAAGCGGATCGCCCAGGAGACCCTCGACATCTACGCGCCGCTCGCGCACCGTCTCGGTATCCAGGACGTCAAGTGGCAGCTCGAGGACCTGGCATTCGCGGTGCTGCACCCGAAGCGCTACGCCGAGATCGAGGCGATGGTGCTCCAGCATGCCGGTGAGCGCGAGGCCTACCTCGACGACGTCATCACCGCGGTACGTGCGCGTCTCGATCAGCTGCACATCAAGGCCGAGGTGAACGGCCGCCCGAAGCACTACTGGTCGATCTACGAGAAGATGGTCGTGCGCGGCAAGGAGTTCGCGGAGATCAACGATCTCGTCGGCGTCCGCGTGACCGTCGAATCAGTGAAGGACTGCTACGGCGCGCTTGGTTCGATCCACGCGCTCTGGCGGCCGGTGCAGGGCCGGTTCAAGGACTACATCGCGATGCCGAAGTTCAATCTGTACCAGTCGCTCCACACGACGGTGGTGGGCCCGCAAGGCCGCGCGGTCGAGTTCCAGATCCGCACCCACGACATGCACCGGCGCGCGGAGTTCGGGGTTGCCGCCCACTGGGGCTACAAGGAGCAGCGCAACCCCACCGAGGACCTCGTGTGGCTGCAGCGGATCGTCGACTGGCAGCAGGAGACGACCGACCCGGCCGAGTTCATGCAGAGCCTGAAGATCGACCTCGAACAGGACGAGGTCTTCGTCTTCACACCCAAGGGCAGGGTGATCACCATGCCCACAGGTGGCACACCCGTCGACTTTGCGTACGCGATCCACACCGAGGTCGGGCACCGGTGCATCGGTGCCCGCGTCAACGGCCGGCTGATCCCGCTCGACAGCGCGCTGCAATCCGGTGACACGTGCGAGATCTTCACGAGCAAGGTCGAAGGTGCCGGACCGAGCCGCGACTGGCTCCAGTTCGCGGTCACTCCGAGAGCGCGCTCGAAGATCCGCCAGTGGTTCTCGCGTGAGCGCCGCGTCGACGCCATCGACAACGGGCGCGACGAGCTCGTGAAGTTCATGCGCCGTGAAGCGCTGCCGGTGCAGAAGCTCTCGGGTTCGTCGATCCTGACCGCGGTCGCCGAACAGCTGAATTACGTGGACCTCGACGGCCTGTACGCGGGCATCGGCGAGGGCCACGTCTCGGCCAAGGCTGTCGTGCAGCGGATCCAGCGCGAGCTGCGCGGTGGCGAAGAGCAGTTGCCCACGACCGTCGCCCGACCGCCTCGGGCGCGGGGTCGCCGCCGCGCCGGCGCGGGCGTGCACGTCGAAGGACTGGACGACGTGATGGTGCGGCTCTCACGCTGCTGCACGCCGGTTCCCGGCGACGAGATCATGGGATTCGTCACGCGCGGACGCGGCGTCTCCGTCCACCGGACCGACTGCGCGAACGCGGTGAGCCTCCGCAACCAGGCCGACCGCGTCATCGACGTCGACTGGGACAACGACGCGCCCGGCAACTACACGGTGTCGGTCGAGATCGAGGCCCTCGACCGGTCGAAGCTCCTCCGCGATGTCGCCGACGTGCTGTCGGAGCACCACGTCAACATCATCGCGTGCAGCTCGCAGACCCAGGCCGACCGCATCGCCCGCCTGCGCTTCGAGTTCGAGCTCGCCGATCCCGGCCACCTCGACTCGATCCTCGCGGCGGTGAAACGCGTCGACTCCGTGTACGACGCGACCCGCGCGCTCCCCGGAACGCACTAGCTGTCCTGCTGCGAGCGGTGGTCAGGGCAGCGACACTTGCGACGACGGGATCTCCGTGTAGTTGCTGACGCTCCACGCGGACGAGACGATGGTCTGGATGCGGTTGTCGTACTGCACCTGCAGGTGGGGGCCGCCGTTGCACGTGAAGGTGTTGATGACGAGTGAGCCGCGCCAGTTCGCCTTGCAGGCGTTGCCGGTCGCGTCGGCGCTGGGTGCGTACATGATCCCGGTGAAGCTCCCTGCATGCGCCCCGTTTCCTTCGAGCACCGAACCCGCGCCCGCGAGGTACACGCGCAGCTTCGTCGGGTCGCCGTTGAGGTTCACGTCGTCGCCCGCGAAGCTGACATTGAGGTTCGTGCCGTTCGTCGACATCACGAAGAGCTCGACCACGCCGTTGTTCGCGGATCCCGAACCCACGGCGAACGTGCTCGGGAACGAGATCGTTCCGCCCGCGGCGTCGGCCTCCGTGCACTTGTACGCGCCGGGCAGCAGGCTGGCCGGCAACGTGCCACCGACCGCGGGGCACGGGAGCACGCCGGAAGGAACGCACGGCGTCGGTGGTACGTTCGGCGGGGCCGGACACGAAGGCGCCGGGTCCTGCGGGTTGTAGGTGCCCGAGACCAGGTACCCGTTGGCGCAGCTCGTGCCGCCGCCCTTGTAATAGTTCTGGTGGTGCGCCGGTGAGCTGGAACCGTTGCACGTGACCTGTCCGTCGGTTGCGACGTCGGGCGCGGGCGAGAGCACCACATTGTTGTTCGCATCCACGGTGTCGATCGGGCCGGCGCCGCTGACGGGGTCGTAGTTGCCGGTGTTGCCGTTGAAGGTGACCGCACTTCTCCCGAAGATCACATACGGATAGGTGTACGTCCGGCTGACGGTTGCTTCGATGGCGTGCGGCTGACCGTTCACCATCCCCTTCGACAGCACGGTGTAGGTGTTGTCGTCGACGCGGCGCGCCGTGTACTGCATCCCGGGTGCGCCGGGCACGGTCGTGAGCGTGCACGCGCCGTTGCTCCCCACGCAGAAGGTGCTCGCGGGGGCGTTTCCGAGCTGGTCGATGCGGAACAGCGCGTCGCTGAGGCCGGCGTCCGCGTTTGCGAGCGCCGCCGAGAAGTCCTGGCCCTGACGCGTGGACTTCAAGCCGGCAAGGGTACGGGCGACGACCGCGGCACTCAGGAGCCCCAGCACCATGATGACGCCAACGGCCACCACCATGTTTCCCCGCTCATCCCGTCGGGCCGACGCGTGCGTTCTCACTTGAGTGGGCATCCGGTGCCTCCGGGAAGACGGTTCCGCAGCTCGACGTCCTGCGTCTCGGTGAAGGGCAGCGGGCCGGGCATGGAGTCGGAGGACAGCTCGATGCGAACACGGATCGCGCAGTTCGCGATATCGCTCGCGGTGTAGTTGCCGTCCGCGACCATGTCCTGGTCGGCTGCGTCGTAGTAGGTGAAGATCGGCTTCGCGCTTTCGACGTTGCGCACCCGGATGAGCTGCCAGGACGTAGCGAGCACGCTCGCGGTCTGCGAGGTGTCGGACATCAGCTGCCGGTCGAGCTTCTCGTAGGTGGGTGATGCCGGATTGGTGTCGTAGGTCCAGCGGACGACCGTCTGCGTCCCTCCGGTCGGCCCGAGCACCATCTCGATCTGGTTGGAGTACGTGGCAGTGGCGGGCAGGATTGCGAGCGGGTTCGACGACCGGATCTCCCGCGCGAGCTGGTCGAGCTCGAACCGCACGCTCTGCTCGTTGACGACCAGGCGCTGTGCCCGGTCCTCGCTCCTCGTGAGGCTCACGAGCGTGTTGAAGAACATCGCGAGGACCAACAGCAGAATCGACGTCGAGATGACCACCTCGATGATCGTGAAACCGGTCTCCGCCGGGTCGTTGCGCTCGCCGGGCGCGCTCAGCACGACGCGCTCCCGACCGCGCAGACCTTGAAGGTCTTCACCGCAGTGGTCGCCGCATTGGCGGTGATGTCCCAGATGGTGAACGTGTGCACGCCCACCGACCAGCCGGTTTGGCCGAGGGAGAGCACGCTGCCGCTGTAGCTCCCCGAGCCGTTGGCGGTGAGGGTGTACGGCGAGCCCTGGTCGGCCGCCGACGTGGGGTCGACCGCCTTGACGTTGTAGGAATCGGTGCACGTGCCCGTCGTGGAGAACCCCAGCGTCAGGTTCTCGGACATCTCCGATCGGTTGCCGTGCTTGCGCAAGATGGTGCCCGTCGTGCTGGATGACGTGCTGCCGGTGACGATGATCGGCCCGAGGGTGCACGCGGGTGCGGGCTGCGCGAGCGTCGCCGCGGACACGGAATTCGACGTGGCGGTCTGCGTCGCGGCGTTCGCTACGACGCGGAACCAATAGGTCGTGTTCGAGGCCAGCGCGGTGACCGGATAGCTGGTCGAGCTCGCCGGCAGGTTGGCAATTGCATTCGTGCTCCCCGCCGGGAACGTCGAGGACGTCGAGTACTGCACCGTGTACGACACGATCGGTGCGCCGCCGGCGGGTTGCGACCACGTCAGGTCGATCTCGGTCCGGCCGGCAGGGTCGGCGGGGACCACGGGTGTGGCGAGCACCGGGGTGGCGGGCGTGGGCGAGACCGTGGTGGGTGGCGTCGAGGTCGTCGTCGCGCCCCCGGCCCCGGCGTACTTGCCTTGTCCGCCCGGGTAGAGCAGGGAGTCCTGCCGCACGCTGTGGGTGCCGACGGTGTCGGTCCACGACGCGACGACTGTCAGCCGCTTGTACGCCTTCGTGTACGTCGTCGACGGGTCTGCCGCATTCACCCACACGACGTACCGGCGGATGGTGTAGCTGACGTTGCTCTGGACGATCGCGCCCGCGTTCGCGGGGTCCGGGTCCGGGGCGAAGCCAACCGACGCCGAGGGGTCGGGCCGCTGCGGTTGGATCAGCGGCGTGACGCCGACGGGCGTCGAGGGTCCCAACGTCACGGTCGTGAAGCTCTCGAACGTCGCCGTGTAGCCGGTCTCGTCGCCGTACACGCCGACCGAGGCGTAGGGGACCGCGTGCATCGACTCCATCTCGCGGCTCGCGATCGCAGCAGCCTCGGTCCGGTGGTTGGCGACGCTGGCGGTCCGCACCGCCGACCAGAAGACACCGGCGATCGCCGCCGAAATGATCGCGAGCAAACCCAGCGCCACCGAGAGCTCGATGATCGTGAACCCCGCATCACGATCGCGTTCGCGAACGCGCGTGCAACTCACGTACACCTCCGGTCTCGCGAGTATCGGCATGCTGCGGGGGGACTGGAGCGGGCTCGTCCGCTGAAATCGGCCGGTGGCGCTCAAGAGCTTCGCCACTGTGACCGATTCCTCATTCGGCGGGGTGGGTTGCCGGTGGAGTCGGGGGGAAATGAAGAGGACGCGGGTCCGCGCGCGCGACGGCTTCACCGTCGTCGAGGTCGTGGTCGCGATCACGGTGCTCGTCATCGCGCTCGCCGGGGCGGCCGCGCTCTTCGGCAACGGGATCATCGTCTCGGGGAACACGCGGAACCGTGTGGTGGCCGCCCAACTGGCGACCCAGGCGCTCGAGAAGGTCCGGGGCACGGCATCCGATCCGACGAAGTTCACCTCGATCGCCGTGGGCCAGACGATCACGACGCAGACGGTCAACGGCCTGAAGTACGTCGTGACCCAGGACGTGCAGTTCGTCGGCCAGCGATCGACGCAGAGCTCCTGTGACAGTCCGGGATCCAACAACGGTCAGATCATGCAGGTCACCGCTGCCGTGACATGGGTCGGTATGGCCGGGACCAAGCCCGTGCAGCAGACGACGGCGCTGTCGCCACCCGTCGGCGCGTACTCGGCGTCGACAGGATCGATTGCGGTGAAGGTCTACGACAGCACGCGCGCCGTGGCGGAGAACATCAACGTGCAGGTCCAGGGCCCGGTGACGCAGACACAGC
>DASQHW010000253.1:0-2542 GCA_035631895.1 Acidimicrobiia bacterium
TCGATCCGCGACCACCGCACGTGTTCGCGGCCGGCCACCGTCAGGGCGCGCTCAACGTCGTCGGGAACGACTCGTTCGCCGTGCGTGTCGGCGCGGTCGTCCCGTTCGGCGCGCCGCTGGTGTTGCTCGCGACCGACGCGCATCAGGTCGCCGCGTTACGCGCGCAGCTCGCGACGATCGGATACGACGGTGTGCGCGGCGTCGCCGATCCCGTCCCCGATACCGGTGAGGACCTCGCGCGCACGCGCGTGATCGACGCGCGCGCGGCGAAGCGGTTCGTGGACGACGGCGGGCTCCCGGTGGACGTCCGCGAACGATCGGAGTACGACGCCGGTCACGTGCCGAGCGCGATCCACATCCCGTACGAACAGCTCGAAAGCCGTCTCGGCGAACTGCCACGCGGGCGCGACCTCGTCATCTACTGCGCGAGTGGAGTACGCTCGAGTCTGGCCGCCAGCCTCCTCGATCGCCGCGGCGTCCCGGCGGCCAACCTCCGCGGCGGTTTCAGCGCTTGGGTGGGAGCCGACCTGCCGATAGACCGCTGAGTTCCCTTTCGGCATGCGTCCTGCCGCGGAAGGAGAACACCAATGTCGTTCATGCCAGACGGTCTGCCTGCCCGCGCCATCCCGGCGAGACAGCGACCGCTCGCACGCGAAGATGGGGTCATGCGGATCGCGTTCGTCGCCTCCGCTGTGCCTCGACGGTGCGGCATCGCGACGTTCACCCAGGATGTGATCAACGCGGTGAAGGCCGCCGATCCCACCGTGCGCATCGTGCACGCCGCGATCGACGAGCCCAACGCCGTACGCGCCTACGGACCTGAGGTCCGCTGGCGCATCCGCCAGGAGGACTGGCGGACCTACCGCGACGCGGCGCTCGGGATCAACGCGTCGAGCGTCGACATCGTCAACGTGCAGCACGAATTCGGGCTGTACGGGCTGTGGCATGACGGGATCTACGACGACCACCTCAAGGTGTTCCTCGAGCACCTGCGCAAGCCCGTCGTCGTGACGCTCCACACCGTGCCGCCGCACCCCGAGGCCTGGATGCGCGACGCGGTGCGCGTGGCGTCCGAGCTCAGCGACGTCCTCGTCGTGATGGCGCACACCGCCGCGGCCTTGCTGCACGACGTGTACGGCATCACGAAGGAGCCGGTCATCATCGAGCACGGCATGCCCGCGATCGAGCCGCACGGTCGCCATCGTTTGAAGAAGCAGCTCGGCGTGGAGGGGCGCCAGATCGTCTCCACCTTCGGGCTGGTGGACCCGCGCAAGGGCCTCGAGTACGTGATCGAGGCGATGCCGCGGGTCGTCGCCGAGCACCCGAACACGCTGTACCTCATCGTCGGGCAGACCCATCCCGAGCTCCTGAAGAAGGAGGGCGAGGCGTACCGCAACTCGCTCGCCGCGCACGTCCACCGCCTCGGCCTGAGCGATCACGTGAAGTTCGTGAACGAGTACCTCACGCAGCGTCAGATCGTGGACTACCTGCTCGCGACCGACGTCTACGTGACGCCGTACCTCGACCCGAATCAGATCACGAGCGGCACGCTGGCGTACGCCCTCGGCGCGGGGAAGGCGATCGTCTCGACACCGTACCTGCACGCGAAGGAGGTCCTGGAGGACGACCGCGGCCTGCTCGTGCCGTTCCGCGACGCCGATCAGATCGCCGACGCGGTGAACATCATCCTTGCCGACCCGGCCCTGAAGGCGCGGCTCGAGAAGCGTGCATACGACTACGGCAAGCAGATGGCGTGGCCGGCGATCGGCCGCCGCGTGCTCGCGCTCATGCGCGACACGCTCGACGGGCGGACCCATGTGGAGCGCGACACCGACGCCACGCCCTTGGAGACCGCATGAATCTCGGGCGGCGTCTGGTCGAGAACCCCATCCTCACCGCGCAGGACGTGCGTCCTTCGCAGCCGGAGCTCGAGGTCGTGTCGGTCTTCAACGCCGCGACCGCGCGCGTGGGGGACGAGATCATCCTCCTGCTGCGGGTCGCGGAGCGCCCGCGCACCGACCTCGACCCGGGTCCGCACGCGCTCACGCTCGACTTCGACCAGCCGCATCCGATCCTCCATCCGCTGCCGTCGGACTACCGTCAGCGTCCGCTCGTGGGGATGGCGTTCCTCGACGCACGTCAGAGCCCGCCGAAGGTCGTCGTGGCGTACATCCCCGAGGACCTGCCGGGTCTCGACCTGCGTGATCCGCGTTCGATCCGGTACCGGAACAACACCGGCTACCTGCGCATGGCCAACGAGGGCTACATCGACTTCCTCGCGCAGATCAGCCATCTGCGCGTCGCGCGCAGCCGCGACGGCGTCCACTTCACCGTGGACGAGGAGCCGGCGATCGCGCCGCATAGCGAAATGGAGGAGTACGGGGTCGAGGACCCGCGCGCGACCTTCATCGATGGTCTCTGGTACATCACCTACGTCTCGGTCTCGCGCTGGGGCATCACGACGAGCCTCGCGACCACGTCCGACTTCCGGACCTTCGAGCGCGAGGGGATCATCTTCCTGCCGGACCACAAGGACGTCGTG
>DASQHW010000254.1:0-3043 GCA_035631895.1 Acidimicrobiia bacterium
CGACGACTCCGAGCGGCCAGCGCATCATCCCGCGGATCCGTCTCCGAACCCGACCCGTCGCGTCGCGGTCACTTCGTCATCGACTGCGGCATCACCATGCCGACCTGCTGGAGATGCTGGCCGAGCCCATTGTCGAACCGCTCCGCCACGTCGGCCGCGGTCCACCCTCCGTCCTTCCACATCCATGCGATCTGCTTCGGATGCTGGAACAACGTGTACGCGTACTCCGTGCGGCCGAGGATCTGACCGTTCACATGACCGGCTGCTCCCGACGCGAGGTATGCGACGAGTGGTGCGTTCAGCGCCGGGTTCTCCTCTGGCGGCGGTTCCTTCCCCGACCGCTCGTAGAGGGCAGCCGTCATGCGCGTCGCGCCTGCAGGGGCCACCGCGTTCACGGTGATGCCGTAACGACCGAGCTCCATGGACCAGACGAACGTCATGCCCATGATGCCGGCCTTGGCCGCGCCGTAATTCGTCTGGCCGAAGTTCCCGCGCAGGCCGGCAGACGATGTGATGTTCACGATGCGCCCGTACCCCTTGTCCTTCATGACCTCGGCCGCGTGACGCGTGCAATTGAACGTGCCCTTCAAGTGCACCGCGATGACGGCATCGAAGTCGGACTCGTCCATCTTCACGAGCGTCTTGTCGCGCACGATGCCGGCGTTGTTGACCAGGATGTCGATCGTGCCGAACGCGTCAACCGCAGACTGCACGATGCGGCGCGCACCCTCGAAATCGGTGACCGAGTCGTAGTTCGGCACGCCTGCCGAGCCGAGCGCCTCGATCTCCTTGCACACCTGGGCGGCAGGATCCTCCTGCGTTCCCTTCCCGTCGAGCGACACGCCGACGTCGTTGACGACCACGCGGGCGCCCTCGCGTGCGAAACACAGCGCGAACTCGCGGCCGATGCCCCGGCCGGACCCCGTGACGACCGCGACACGCCCGTCGAGCAACCCCATCTACGCGACCGCCGCGGTGGCGGACCCGGTGATCGCCTTGTCGCCGTTCTGATTCTGGACGACGACATCCAGGTCGACGAGGTGCTCGCCGCCTTCGTCGCGCTTGCCGGTGACCGTGGCGGTGCACGTCAGCACGTCGCCCGGCCACACCTGCTTGGCGAACCGCACCTGCAACCTGCGAATCGCCTCCGGCCCGAACCAATCCTTCACGACGCGCGCCGCCAATCCCATCGTGAGCATGCCGTGGCCGAACACCGACGGATTGCCCACCTGTGTCGCGATCGTGTCGTCGTGGTGCATCGGATTGAAGTCGCCGCTCGCCCCCGCGTACTTCACGAACATCGTCCGGGTGAGCGGCGGGAACTCATGCGTCCGCTCTTCCCCGACCGTTACGGCGTCGTTTGTGACTGCGGTCAAGTGCCCCTCCCCGAAGCTGACATCGGCGTCGGAGCGTAGCTGTGCGAGGCACGCCCAGTCAGGGCGAGCGGCCGAAAGATGACATGGACGTCGGGTCCGCATAGCCTGAATCGATGTCGCGACCAGCCACGCGGGCCGGCAGTGCGCGCGCTCGCCCGGGTGCCCCGGCGCAGGCCCGGGAGCTGCGTGCGCGCGGCAAGCTCACGCGGCGGAAGCTGCTCGATGCCGGCGCGCAGGTGTTCGCGGCCAAGGGGTATTTCGCGACCCGCGTCGACGACATCGTCAAGGTTGCGCGGACCTCGCACGGCACGTTCTACCTGTACTTCTCCAACAAGGAGGACCTGTTCCGTGCCCTCGCGGGCGAGGTGGCGGATGCCATGCGCGATCTGGCCGAGCACCTCGCGCCACTGCGCCCCGGGAACCGCGGGCGGGCCGACCTGCGCGCGTGGATCGCGCAGCTCAGCGACCTGTACGAGCACAACGGACCCGTGATCCGGGCCTGGACCGAAGCCGAGATCGGGGGGACCGAGTTCGGCCGCCTCGGCACCGACGTGCTGAGCCAGTTCACACGCGTGCTCTACCGGCGCATCGCGGAAGTGGCGCCCTCGGACCTCGACCCGACCGTCGCATCGCTCGCCCTGGTGGCGATGCTGGAACGCCTGAACTATTACGTGCTCTCGCGCCAGGTGCGGATCGAGCGTGACGCGATGATCGACACCCTCGCACGCGTCATGCACGCGGCGCTCTTCGGAAGTTGAGCAGGTCTCTCGGGCAGCTTCGCGCTATCCGGAGGGAAACTCGCCGCCCAGCACCCTGCTATGGAGATCGCCCAACTCCGACACGGGCCCGGAGTACGCGATCTCGCCCTTCGCGAGCACAATGGCATCGTCGGCGATCGCGAGCGCGTGGTGCACGTGCTGCTCGACGAGGAGCAGCGTCGTGCCCGCGTCGCGGATGCGTTCGAGGGTGCGGTACACCTCGTCGACGATGATCGGCGCCAACCCCAACGACAGCTCGTCGGCGATGAGCAGCCGTGGCTGTTCCACGAGCACGCGTGCAAGAGACAGCATGCGCTGTTCACCGCCGGAGAGTGTGCCCGCCATCTGGCGGCGCCGCTCACCGAGACGCGGGAACAACCCATACGCCTCTTCGCATGCGGCGGCGGTGCCGGCGCGGCCTCGCGTGCGCTGGAACGTGAGCGCGAGGTTCTCCTCGACACTGAGCGATGCGAAGACCGACCGCCCTTCGGGCGCGTGCACGATGCCGAGCCGGGCATACCTGAACGGTCGCCAGCCCGTGACATCGTCGCCCTCGAACAACACCTTGCCCGCAGTAGGCGCGAGCAGCCCCGAAGCGACGCGGGCGACCGTGGTCTTGCCGGCGCCGTTCGAGCCCAGCATCGCGAGCACACGCCCTGGATACAGCGTGAACGACATGCCGAAGATCGCGCGGAAGGGGCCGTACGCGGCGTCGACGTCGCGCAGCTCGAGGAGCGGCACGACCGCAGGTTCCGTCGCCGCGGCCATCAGACGAGATCCCCCAGGTATGCCTTGCGCACGGCACTGTCCGCGAAGACCGACGTCGTCGGCCCGGACGCGATCAGCGTGCCGAAGTCCAGCACGTAGACGCGCTCCACGAGGTTCCGGACCAGCTCGACGTCGTGCTCG
>DASQHW010000255.1:0-2040 GCA_035631895.1 Acidimicrobiia bacterium
CTCGACCCGAAGGGGCGCGAGCGCGGGCGCGGCGGTGCGCGTCTCGATCGGGGTGGCGGCGCGGGCGCTGGCCGCCCACGACGACGTCGCGCCGAAGACGACGAACGTGACAAGGGCGAGGGAGGCAAGGCGGAGCAGATCTTCGATGACCGTTGTCTGCTTCAGCGGGCCGCTCTCCGTGTCCCCTCGATTCGCGGGAGGGCAGGAAGCAGCCCTAGGTGTACTGAGGGGGAACGCTCAGGATGCTAACGGAGGCAACGAAGGGGTGTCGAGGATGTAAAGGCGTCCGCTTAGCGGTCAGGCGGGCGCCAGCCCAGCTTTTTCAGGTGTTCCGCCATCGCGTGACCCGTGTCTTCGCGTCCCAGCAGGGCGTCGAGCACAGCCGTCGCGTACCCGATCTTGTCGCCGGTGTCGTAACGGGCGCCCTTCAGCTCGACCGCCCAGACCGGGGCGCCGTCGCGCACCAGCCGGTCGATCGCGTCGGTGAGCCAGATCTCCCCGCCGCGTCCGGGTCTGAGGTTGGCGAGCGCCTCGAAGATCTCGGGCTCGAGGACGTAGCCGTGGACGGCGGCGAGATCGCTCGGCGCCTCCTCCGGCTTCGGCTTCTCCACCAAAGCGAGGACGCGCGTCGTGTCGTCATCCACCCGGGTGCCGGCGACCATCCCGTACCGGGAGGCGTCCTGCTTCGGGACGCGGATGCAGCCGACGATGCTGCCGCCGCCCAGGCGCTCACGCGCGCGTACGAGCTGGGCGACGCCCGGGTCGCGCGAGATCATGATGTCGTCGCCCCAGAGCATGGCGAAGGGCTCGGCCCCGACCAGGCTGCGCGCCTGAAGGACGGCGTGGCCGTTGCCCTTCGGCTCGTTCTGGACCACCGTCCGGACGTGCGCGAGGCGCTCCGGCCGGTGCAGCAGCTCCAGCTCGTGAGCGCGCGACTCGGCTTTGAGTCGCTCCTCGAGGCGGAGGTTGGGCCGGAAGTAGCCCTCGATCGACTCCTTCCCCGGGGCGACCACCAGCACGACCCGGTCGATACCGCTCGAGGCCAGCTCGCTCACGACCAGCTCGATCGCGGCCGTGTCGACGATCGGCAGGAGCTCCTTGGGCACGCTGCGGGTGATCGGCAGGAACCGGGTGCCGAGACCGCCGGCCGGCACGACGCCGTAGCGGACCGGCGCGACGGTCGCGCCGTGCTGCCCGGTCACCGCTTGTCGACGCTGACCTGGAAGGGCACGGGCTCCGTGCTGCGCACCGCGAGGCCGGTGATCGCGAGGAGCGGGGGCTTGCGGTCGTTCGTCGTGTCCACGTCGATGGAGAGGGTGCCACCGTCCACGAGATGCCGCTCGACGGTCGCGCCCTTGTCGGTGAATCGCAGGAGCTGCACGACGTACCGCTGCGCGACGAGGTTCGTCGAGCGCACGAAGCCGTTCGCCTGCCACCCGCCGTCCGTCTCGGCGTCGTCGCTGAAGACGCCGGGGATGGAGATGTCGTCGAGTGCGAACCCGTGCAGCGACAGCGCGGCGTCGGTGACGTACTCGAAGCGGAGCTGGATCTGCTTGCCGGCGTAGGCCGAGAGGTCGACGTCTTCCTTCGTCCACTGCGGCTTGTCGCCGCCGGACTTCCCGGTGAACCCGTTGCCGAGGTTCTGCCCGTTCGGATCGTCGGTCGTCGTCGTCTGCGCCGGGAGCGTCGTCCAGTGCTGACCGTCGGTCGACGCTGCGACGTACGCGTAGTCGTAGTCCTTCTCGATCTCGTACCAGCTCCAGAAGGACAGGGTGTTGGACGTCGCCTTCGTCATGTCGACGGCGCGCGTGAGCGTGCTGTCGAGGTCGTCGATGCGATCGGACCACCAGAGCGCCGCGCCGGAGTGTGGATCGGTCGGCAGGATCTTCGACCGGATGCCGCCGCTGAAGGTGATGTGGTCGTTCGCGCGCGGCGCCTCGACGTAACGCGCGGCGTAGTTGTGCACCATCGACGCGAGCTTGCCGCCGCTCGACACCCGGTCCTGGTCCGTCGGCGCGGCCGGCGTGTTGGCGGGCGGCT
>DASQHW010000256.1:0-1514 GCA_035631895.1 Acidimicrobiia bacterium
TCGGTCGACGGCGAGCGGCTCGAGCAGCACGACACGCGGCTCGGCGAGCTCGATGATGGCGTCGAGCTCGCGCTTGGGCAATCGCGACGACAACGGTTGCACGGTCGCGCCGCCCTTCCAGCACGCAATGGCGGTCGCGACGAACTCGACGGAGTTCGGGAGCGCGACCGTCACGCGATCACCTTGGCGAACACCTTCGTGCTGCAAGGCACGCGCGGTGCGACATGCGAGCCGATCGAGCTCCGCCCGCGTCACCGTGCGCACCTCGTCGGTGAGCGCGGGACGCTGCGGCTCGGCTTCCGCGTGATCGCGGAGCCGTTGCGCATACGAGATCAGTGCCACAGGGGGGATTCTGGCGCAGCTGTACAGCGGCGAACAGCCGCCTTCAACCAGCGGAGGGCCTCGAGCTCATCCGCGCAGCTACGGCAGTGATCGAGGTGCGCGGCGATTGCGAGCATCGTACAGAGGTCGCACTCGACGTCGACATAGCACTGGATGACGGCGAGCACGTCACGACACGGCGTCTCGTTCATGCCACGAGCACGTTCCGTCTCGGCCACGTGGAGGGCAAACGGCCCAAGCTGCGGCTGCATTCCCGGTGTCGTAAGGTCGGGCGCCATGTTGGAGAACACGACGGCGATCATCACAGGCGGCGCCTCCGGGATGGGCGAGGCGAGCGCACGGCGGCTGTCGGACGCCGGGGCCACGGTCGTCATACTCGACCGCGACGCGGGCAAGGGCAAGAAGGTGGCTTCCGAGCTCGGCGGCCGGTTCGTCCAAGCCGACGTCACGAGCGAGTCCGACGTGAGCGCGGCAATCGCAGCCGCAACCGCCCTCGCGCCACTTCGTACGTGCATCCACTGTGCCGGCATCGGATGGGCGGAGCGGACCATCAACCGTGACGGTGGTCCCCATTCGCTCGACTCGTTCCGCACCATCATCGAGATCAACCTGATCGGCACCTTCAACGTCCTGCGGCTCGCGGCATCCGGGATGTCGCCGAACGAACCGGACGACCAGGGCCAACGAGGCGTGATCGTCAACACCGCGTCCATCGCGGCGTTCGACGGCCAGATCGGCCAGGCCGCGTACTCGGCGTCCAAAGGGGGCGTCGTCGCGCTCACGCTCACCGCGGCACGCGACCTCGCCGCCGCCGGCATCCGGGTGTGCACGATCGCGCCGGGCCTCATCGATACACCGTTGCTGGGCGGCCTCCCCCAGGCACAGCGCGACGCCCTCGCCCAGTCGGTCCTGTTCCCGAAGCGCCTCGGCGTCCCGGACGACTTCGCGTCACTCGCGATGGAGATCGTGCGCAACAGCTACCTGAACGGCGAGGTGATACGGATGGACGCGGGCATCCGCATGCCGCCAAAGTAGAACCCATGCCGGACCACCCCACGCGCGACGACATCGATCTGCTCGAGGGTTCGTTCTACGTCGACGCCCGCGAGCCGTACGCCTGGATGCGCGAGCATGCACCGGTCTATTTCGACGACCACACGGGGCTCTGGGGC
>DASQHW010000257.1:0-3715 GCA_035631895.1 Acidimicrobiia bacterium
GGCCACTCGCGGCCCGCGCACCGATGCCTCGGTCCACCGCGCCTGCACGGTGATGTCCGGCGGTGACGGCCATACACGCGTTTCCGCTCCCGTGGCCGCCACACCCTCGATCGACACGACGTTGCCCCGTGCGACGGCAACGGCGGCGATGGGCGCGCGTTTCGGTCCGAGCCGCACGACATCCTCACGTGAATACACCACCCGCACCGTGCGTCCCGTTCGGTCGGCGAGCTCTCGAGCCGCGACCGGCGCGAACGAATGAAGCTTGCCGCCGAACGCGCCTCCATTCGCGAGCGGCGAGGCCGGCGTGCCTCCGGGCACACACCATGATGCGTCGGGCTCGACGTACGCGGGCTCGACCCATGACGTCGCGAGGCGAACGCCACCCGGCGGGCACGACGGCATGCGATCGAGCAGGGGCGGACGGCTCTCGAACGTGGTGCGCCGGCCCTGCACCTTGCCCGCGGCGCGACGCGCCTCCGGTAACGACGCGCCCACCACCCATCGCATGCCTCCGGCTTCGAGAAAGGCGGCCGATGACCCCGGCGGCAACGGCACCGCGACCAGCGCGTCGCGCGGCGCGGTGTCGTCCGCGAACGGCGCGCCGCCCAGCGGCACGTCGATTCCGACGCGCTGCGGTGCGCCACCTTCGAGCGTCGCTCTCTGTGACGCCCGCGCGAGATCGCGCGCTCCTCCTCCGCTGCGGCTTTCGACCGCATCACGCACCGTCAGCCAGCCGGTGCAGCGGCAGAGATGCGCAGCGAGACTCCGATCGATGTCACGCGCACGTGCGCCCGCGAAGCGCATGACGATTCCCGGCGTGCAGAACCCGCACTGTGACCCGCCGGACGCGACGAACGCTCTCGCCACACGATCGCGCACGTCCGGCTCGAGGCCTTCCACGGTCGTCACGGCGCGGCCGGCGAGACGCGCCAACGGCGTCACGCAAGCGACGCGCGGCTCGCCGTCGACGAGCACCGTGCAACACCCGCACTGGCCCTGCGGCGCGCAGCCGTCCTTGACCGAGCACAGGCCCAGCCGCTCCCGAAGCGCGTCCAGCAATGTCTCGTCCGGCAGTGCGTCTATCTCGACATCCACCCCGTTGCAGACGAAGGCGACGGGTGCGGGCACGGGGCTCAGGCTACGTACGCACGCGCGGCCGCGGCGTCGCTGCCGGGGTCGGACAGTGCTCAGGCGCCCGCGTGGCGCGCGCGAAATACGCGCAGTCTGTGAATCACCGCTCGGATGGCGCCCAGCCAACTCTTGGCACGATTCGCGCGCACGCCGCTACAGGCAGGGCGCCCCTTTGCCGGTTCGTCCGATTCCATCGGCCTGTCCATCCGCACGATCGATCATATTTTCGCATTCTGCGTTCGCCGCTTCACATCCACCTTTCGCGGGTACTGCCTACGTACAGTGATGATCGTCCGTGGGGGCAATTCGCGATCACGCCGATGCGCCTCCTACTGCGACAGGCAATGACGGGCACGGGGAGCGGAGAGGGGGCAACGGTGGCAAGGAGCCTGTCGCCTCACATCTCCAGCGAGGTCGAGGCGACACTCACCGGAGCTTCGAACAGCGTCGTCTACGCGTTGCCCGGCGAACTCACCATCGATCTGGTGACACGGGAGATCAGCATTGATCTCCAATCCGTCGAACGCGTGCGAGCGTCGAGGGCCTCGCGTTTCGCAAACGATGTCGAGAGCACGCACGACACTCGCATCGCGCTCGGAAAGCCGGGGAACGATCACGGCAAACGCTTCTTCGACATGACCGTCGTCGTGTTGACCGCACCGTTGTGGCTGCCGGTGCTCGGCCTGCTCGCGTTCGCCGTGAAGTGCACGTCTCGCGGGCCGGCGTTCTATGCGCAGGATCGACTCGGACGGGGTGGCGTTCCCTTCCGGTGCGTGAAGTTGCGCACGATGGTCGCCGACGCCGAGGGCGGTCTCGACACGCTGTTGTCTTCGAACCCGGAGCTCCGAAACGAATTCGACGACATGTTCAAGCTCCGCCGCGACCCTCGTATCACGCGATTCGGCCGGCTCCTGCGGCGCTCCGGGCTGGACGAGCTCCCGCAGCTCTTCGCAGTCCTCACAGGCGCGATGAGCCTCGTCGGCCCGCGACCGATCGTGTCGCGGGAGACGAAGTACTACGGCCAATACCTGCCGCTGATGCAGAGCGTGCGTCCGGGCCTGACTGGCCTGTGGCAGGTCTCGGGCCGGAACGACATCGCCTATCCACGGCGCGTCGCGCTGGACGTCCAGTACGTGCTGACGCAGACGCTCTGGTCGGACCTCAAGATGCTCCTGAAGACCGTCGCGCTCGCGTTCCGGCCTGCTCGGCGAGGTTCCTACTGACCTGACGCGAAGAGCTCGACGAGGCATTCGGCGCTCGACCGCGCGTCGAATGCGGCGGCGACCCGGGCGCGACCGGCCGCGCCGAGTCGCCGGCACAGTGCCGGGTCCTTTGCCAGACGCTCGATCGCGTCCGCGAGCTCGTCGGGATCGCCGGCATCGACGAGGAGTCCGGTCTCGCCGTCGATCACAAGCTCGGGAATGCCGGAGAGCCGAGACGCAACCACGGGGACCTCGCACGCGAGCGCCTCCATGAGCGCCACGGGAATTCCCTCCATCTGGCCGTTCGCCGCGACGACGCTCGACAGCACGACCACGTCGGCACCCCGGATCGTGCGGAGGACGTCATCACTGCGCAAGGCCCCGGCGAGCGAAACGCAGTCGGTGAGGCGCAACCGGCGAATCTGCTCCTCTATTGCGGCGCGCTGAGCGCCCTCACCGACGAGCACACACTCGAGGCGCACGCCCCGTCGACGCAGGCGCGCGAGTGCTTCGACGAGCACGTCATGACCCTTGTGGGGCTGCAGGCTCGCGACGCACACGATGCGGAGCGCTTCGCGTCGCGTCGATCGGTCGACCGCGGGGACGAAGCGCTCGGTGTCCACGCCGCAACGGACGATCACGAGCTTTCGCCGCGCTCCGTCGCCGAACTGCCGCACCAGGTACTCACGGTTGAAGGACGAGATGACTGCAACGAACGTCGCGGCCGAGAGCTTCTCCTCGAGCATGGTCCGGTTGACGAAGATGTCGTGTGCGTGGGCGGTGAAGCTGAACGGCACGCCAGTCAGGCGGTTCATGACGTACGCGGCGAGCGCGGGATGGGTCGCCCAGTGCGCATGCACGTGCTTCACGCCCGCGCTGTCAGCCTCCCGCGCAAACCGCGCAGCCTTGGGAACGACGACCCACGCGCGCAGGAGAAACCGCGGTGATCGCCAGTTTCCGCGGGTCGCGTCCCACCATACAGAGAGGTACGACCTCGACGAGCGTCGCATCCAGTACCACTGCGCGCGCAAGGTATCGAGCCGCCAGACCGGCGCGGTGCGGAGCCTTCGCACGAAGGGCGCCGCCTCGGGATGCACCACGACATCGCGCTCACGCACGAGGGCAAAGAGCTCGAGAGGCACCCCCTGCTTCTCGACTGCGCGCATCTCCCGCGCGATGAACGTCTCGGTGGTGCTCGGGAACCGGGACACGACGTATGCGACGCGCACGTCCTGTCAACCAGACTCTTCCGCGCCGATGTCGTATCCGGCGCCTTTGCGCCGCGGTGCGCCGAAGAAGTCCTGCGCAGCCGAGGGGGCGACGCCCTTGTCGATCGCGTACGAAGCGCTCGATGGAAGCTTGTAGCCGTTCGGGTCGAA
>DASQHW010000258.1:0-3510 GCA_035631895.1 Acidimicrobiia bacterium
GATGCTGCCGGGTGCGGCGACGATCACCGCCGGGGACACGGTGCGATGGGTGACCAAGACCATCAAGGACATCCACACGATCACGTTCCCGCAGGGTCATGCGCTTGCGACCGAGCCGCTCCCGAACTATTGCGAAGGAACGCCCGACGTCCTGCAGAGCGGGCCACCGGCATCGCCGCCGTGCGGGAACCCCACGAAGTTCGAGGTGCACTTCAACGCCGCGCCGGTCGGGACAATGGTGATCCCGAGTCCCACGACCGACGCATCGTCGGGCATCATCGCGAACCCTCCCGCGCCGTTCCCGACCCGGTACTCGTTCACGTTCCCGAACGCCGGCACGTTCACGTACCAGTGCCGTATCCATGACCACATGACCGGGACCCTGACCGTGCTCGCCAAAGCAGCGACCGCCGTCACCGCGACACCACGCTTGACCGGCTGACAGCTCAAAGGCGCGATCGCGGCGCGCGTATGTGGGTCGAGCGACGACCGAGCGTCGGGGCGATGGCGATGGTGGTCGCGCTCGCGGCGTGCTCCAGCGGTCACGCGACAGCCCGAGACGGCGGACCGTCGTCGGTCGCCGTCACCACATCGACGCGACCGGCCCGCGCGCCGGCGACGACGCTGCCCGCATACCTGTCGCTCGCGGCCCAGGCGATCGTGCCGCACCTTTCGGTGTTCGACACGCCGGGCGCGCCGGCACCCGCGCGCGTGCTCGACAATCCCTGGCTGCTCGTCCCTCACCAGCCAGGTTCGACGGTGCCGCAAGTCTTCCTGGTTGAAACACGGCGCACCGACGGATGGGTGCGCGTCCTGCTCCCCATCCGACCCAACGGCAGCTCGGGTTGGGTGCGGGCAAGGGACGTCACCCTCAGCCCGATCGCATTCCGCATCCGCATCGAGCTGAGCGCCCACCGCATCACCGTGTTCGATCGGGGCGCGGCGAACTACACCGGCCCGATCGCGGATGGCGCGCCGGCCACGCCCACACCGGTCGGGCACTACTACATCCGCGTGCTGATCAAAGCCCCCAACCCCAACACCGTGTACGGCCCCTACGCCTACGGGCTGTCGAGCCACTCCGACACGCTCACCTCATTCGACGGTGGCGACGCCGAGACCGGCATCCACGGCAACAACGACGCATCCGTGCTCGGCACAAGCATTACCCACGGCTGCATCCGTATCGACAACACGGAGATCACCCGACTCGCAAACCTGCTGCCTCTCGGCACCCCCGTCGACATCAACCCCTGAACCGCACCGACAGTACGAACGGCTCGCTGTTATGGCATACCCGCGCGTCAGTGTGGTGTCGGCCGTTCATCAGCGGACATGATGCATGGGTGGCGATGCTTCTTCGTTCACTGACGATCGCCGGAGTGATGCTCGCGGTCGGATGCGGCGGCCAATCGCCGACGCGAGAAACGTCGGGTCCGCTCCGACCGCCGGACAGTGCGGTGCCCGCGTCCCGAGACCTCCGATGCGCGGGAGTCGTCGCGGTGCCCGGCGAGCCGGCAACTACATCAACGACCGAAGCGGTGCGGTGCAGTTCCTCCGCGACCACCACGTCCACGACCGTCGCGCCACCTGCGACCGTCACGACGACCTCGCTGCCGGCACACAACACGCCACCACCTGACGAACAAGCCGCTCGCGGAGAGATCGTTGACCTCTTCGCGAAGTGGGGCGCCATCGGCACCGTCGGCGAAGCCGCGAGCAACCTTGATCTCGTCGACGATCCACACGGGATCGTCCAAGCCGCCACACAAGCCGTCCGGAACCATCCCTACGAGGTTTCGCATGATGCCTACGAGGTGAGCGGCGTGCAGTTCCTCGGTCGCACTTCGGCGATCGTCGCGTACAACATCGTGCTGGCGGGAGCTCCACTGTTCTCCGGTCGGGTGGGCCACGCGGCACTGGTGGAGGGCACGTGGAGGATCACCCGGGAAACGGTTTGCGGCGACCTCGCCCTGGCCGGTGCGGTCTGCTCGCCGTAGAGTGTCGCCGGCGCAGCGCGCAGACATCTGCCTGTGGCGCGCGTGTTGCGCCGATGCTCGCTGGACGCGAAGCGACCCCCAGCACGGCATGGACGTCGCCTGGGGGTCGCTTGCCTCACGTGCGGGAGACAGCTGCCTTGCCCCGGCCACCTGTCTCCCGCATGACGCGCTACCCGCGCCGGTTCGACGTGCAAACGACCGGCGATATTGGGTACAGAGAATCGGTAGGTCGAGCTGCCCGGGTTGCAGACCCACTCCCACCGACCGATGCGCTCGGGCAGCCGATCAAGGCGCGGCGGCTGCCGCGACCAGGGCCGAGAGGCGTCTACCTTGCGCGTTTGTCGACGCCACCCACTCTGTGTGCGGAGTATCACGGTGAACAGTCCGGAATGGCCGGCGCTCGGGTATGACGTATGGCGCGCGACATGCGACACGCTGCACGCGCATACGCAGTTGCTCGGAAAGCTTGCCGTCGCTCTCGCTCCGCCCGAGCCGCAGTTGCAGCATGCGGCGCTGCGTCTGACGCCGCGCGGCTGGGAGACGCATCCTTTACCCGCGCCCGATGGGTCCGGCTTCCTCGTCGTCGCGATCGACCTTCGGGAGCACGCGGCGCTGGTCGAACACAGCGACGGTACGCAGCATGTCATCCCCCTCATCCCCGATCGGCCGGTGGGAGACGTGACCGTCGACGTCGTGGACGCCGTCACACAAGTCGCCGGCCCGGTGGTGATCAACCCGCGGCCCCAGGAGGTCCCCTGGGACGTCCCGCTCGACGAGGACCAGGAGCATCACACATACGATGTGCCGAGTGTCGCGGACTACTTCAAGGCTGCGACGCGCGTTGCGATGGTGTTGGGCGAGCTGCGTGCTCCTTACCGCGGCCGCGTCACACCGGTGAACGCCTGGTGGGGGAGCTTCGACCTCACGATCAGCCTCTTCTCCGGCCGCTCCGCGGTTCCGCCTTCCGACGGATTCATCACCCGCAACTCCGGCAACGCACAACAGATCGAGGTCGGTTGGTGGCCCGGCGATGCCCGCTATCCGAGACCCGCGTTCTTTGCATTCCTCGTTCCTTCACCGGACCCGTTCAACCCCGCATTGGACGCGCCGGCCCGTTGGGACAACGAGCTCGGCGAATACATCCTCGACTACGACGAGGTGATCGCGGCCGCCGATCCGCATCGGACGGCGTTGGAGTTCGGCCGCGCGGCGATCACCCACCTCTGCCTGACCGGTTCGTGGGACACGACACTGGCGAAGAGCGCGACAGGTCTCCTGCCGCCGATCGACTGACGCGGTCGCGGACGACGGAAGACGAACGGTCCGGGTAAACGGCTTTCGGTGGCGGTATCTGCTTTGCACCGTGATCGACCGTCACGGTCCGTCGGGTTTCGCGGGGACGCAGCTCGAACCGCGTTTCGCAGTCGCTCCGAGCGGGGAGACGCCTCCCACGCGAAACGAGGAGCACGCATGAAGCAACCGTCCGCTTTGCAGAGCGTCAGCGACGATC
>DASQHW010000259.1:0-3539 GCA_035631895.1 Acidimicrobiia bacterium
GGCGGTGCAGCGCGGTCACGCGTTCGGCTGCGATGAGACGGCTTTGCACGTCGAACGGGTCGAGGGGCTTGATGAGGTAGTCGTCCGCGCCGGCCTGCATGCCGACGACGATGTCGCCACGTTCGCTGAGCACCGTCGCGAGGATGATGTATGTGTTGTTCTGCGTGTGAGCGCCCCGGATGCGGCGGCAGAGCTCGGGACCGTCGAGGCCCGGCATCATCCAGTCGGTGATGAGAACGTCTACGTGTGCGCGCTGAAGGAGTGTCCAGGCGCGGTCGCCATCCGGTGCGACGAGGCATTCGTGACCAAGCCTTTGGACAACGGCTTGGATGACGAGCCGGCTGGTGGTTTCGTCGTCGGCGACGAGCACACGCATGTTCAGGCCTCGGAGACTTCGAGCGTGAGTGCCCCCCGAACGCTTTCGAATTCTCTCGTCGCGTCGTCGAGGAGTCTCGGGGCGGTGCCGAGTGCAGCGGCACGACCGAGTCCTTCGAGTTGGGCGCAGACGTCGGCAAGTCGGACCGCGCCGAGGTTCGCGCTCGCACCCTTGAGTGTGTGGCTCGTACGTTCGACGGTGTGCGGGTCACCTTCGGCGATCCCTTCGTGTATCGCCGCCAGGAGCGCCGCGCCGTCGGCGAGGAATGCGCGCACGAGGGTGCCAAGCAGCTCGCCGTCGCCGGCGTCGAGGTCGCGGAGCACCGCGAACCGTTCGGCATCGAGCACCGGGGGCGGGGCCACCGTTTCGGCGGCGTGTGGCGCCGCGTCGTCGGGAGTCGGTTCGGTCCAGCGTTCGAGGATCTTCGCGATGGCTTGTTGGCTGATGGGCTTGGTGATGTAGTCGTCCATGCCCGCGGCGAGGCATCGTTCGCGGTCGCCTTGCATCGCGGCGGCGGTCATCGCGATCACGGGGAGGTGCCTGCCGTTGCCCACTTCCGCGTCGCGCAGCCGGCGGGTGGCTTCGTAGCCGTCCATCTCGGGCATCTGGCAGTCCATGAGCACCGCGTCGTACTCGCGGGCGTTGATCGCATCCAGCGCTTCGCGTCCATTGGCCGCGACGTCGAAGCGGTAGCCGAGCTTGGTGAGCATCCCCGTTGCGACGAGTTGGTTCATCGTGTTGTCTTCGACCAGCAGCACCGCGCCGCGGGCGCTCGGGGCTTGTTGGATGTTCGCCGACGGCCCGGTGGCAGGCGCCGCGCTGGAGGGGTTGTCCATCTGGAGTCCTTCGACGAGACAGTTGAACAGCTCGGATTGCCGGACCGGCTTGCTCAGCGTTCCGCTCAACCCGGCGTCGGCCGCAATGTCCTTCCGGACCCGGCCCGATGAGCT
This sequence comes from Acidimicrobiia bacterium, assembly GCA_035631895.1. Lineage (GTDB taxonomy): Bacteria > Actinomycetota > Acidimicrobiia > IMCC26256 > PALSA-610 > DASQHW01. Next base: position 1,327 of record DASQHW010000259.1, read on the forward strand.
GAGCAGGAACAGCTTCAACGACGTGATCGCAGTGTCGGCCTTGATCGCGTGCGCGAGCTCGAGGCCGTCCATGCCCGGCATGTTGAGGTCGAGAATGGCCAGGTCGTACGCGTGGGCGGTCGCCGCCGCGGCTCGGATGCGTTCCAGGGCGCTGGGGGCGTCCTCCGCTTCGTCCGGTCGCAATCCCCACGACGTGAGCTGTTGGCGGAGGATGAGCCGGTTGGTGGCGTTGTCGTCGACGACGATCGCCCGCAGCGAAGTGAACTCGGGCACGTGCACCGAAGGTGTCACCGGAGCCACGTGCTGCCGTTCGAACGGCAGCTCGAACCAGAACGTGCTGCCCCGGTCCACTTCGCTGTCGACTCCGAGCTCGCCGCCCATGAGCTCGACGAGCTGACGGACGATCGCGAGGCCGAGGCCCGTCCCTCCGAAGCGCCGGGTCGTCGAGGCGTCAGCCTGCGCGAACGGCTCGAACATTCGGGCTTGATCCGCGGGGGCGATGCCCATGCCGGTGTCGCTGACCTCGAAGCGCACGACCGCGCGGTTGCCGCGATCGGAGACCGGCTTCGCCCGGAGGATTACCTCACCGCTGCTCGTGAACTTGACCGCGTTCGACACGAGATTGACGAGGACTTGCCGAAGTCTTGTCGGGTCACCGCGCACGGCCGTCGGAAGGTCGGGATAGGGATGAGCGAGGAGCTCGAGCCCCTTGGCCTGTGCCGCGTCGGCAAGCAGCGCGACGACGTCTTCGAGCAATACGTCGAGATCGAAGTCGACGATCTCGACGCTGAGCTTGCCGGCCTCGACCTTCGAGAAGTCGAGGATGTCGTTGATGATGCCGAGGAGTCCCTGGGCGGCGGTCCCGACGCCGGCCGCGTACTCCCGTTGTTCGCCGTCGAGCTCAGTGCCGAGCAGCAGTTCGTTCAGGCCGATGACTGCGTTCATCGGCGTGCGAATCTCGTGACTCATCGACGCCAGGAACTCGGACTTCAGCCGGGACGCGTGCATTGCCTCGTCGCGGGCTGCACCAAGCTCTTCGGCAGCCCGTACCCGCTCGGTGATGTCACGACTGTTCACCACGAACGCGCCGACGCTCTTGTCATCGATCAGGTTTCGGACCGTACCTTCCATCGTGACCCACATACCGTTGCGGTGACGTAGCCGGAAGGTCAGCTCGACGGTCGCACCGGGCCGGCCCGAGATGTCGGCGAAGGTCTTGATCACGCGCGACTTGTCGTTGGGGTGGAGCAAGTCGCTGAGCTTCGAGCCCTCGATCTCGGCCGGTTCGTAACCGAGCACGCGTACCGCCGAGGGACTCTGGTATGTCGCGATCGCATGTTCGTCGACGACGGTGATCAGGTCGCTGGAGTTGTGGACGAGCGACCGGAACCGCTCCGACTGGCGATTCGCGGACCGCCGCACCAGCAAAGCCATGCCGATCGCCACCAGCGCGCCGAGGGCCCCGAGCGCGATCTGGACGCGCGCCAGCCGCGAGAGGTGTTCCTTGGCGACGCGGGCTTCTTCGCCCGCGGCGTCACCCGTCACACTCGACAGCTGTGCGCCCTTGACCCGGAGTGCCTGGAGATCTGCCCCGTAGCTCGGCGCGGTCTTGCCTTCCCGCAACAAGGCGGTGCCTTCGGCAATCAGCTCGTGCACGAGATCGCGCTCGTGCGCCAGCTTGACTCGCACCGTCGCGTTCGAGGGACCGGGAACCCTGACTCGATCGTCGAGGCTTCCCTGCGGGGATGGGACTATCCCGCCGTGCAACAAGCCGTCCGCACTCGCCGCCAGCGCGTCCGCGCTCTCAGAAGGGTCTGCCCGGACGTTGTCGAGCTTCAACGCGACATCTTTGATGTAGCGCTCGACCAGCGCACGTTGACGCGACGTCACGTCCACCACCAGCGGTGTGACGTACTGCTGGCGCAATCCGAAGATCCCGTATCCGTCGAGGACCGTGACGACGACGATGAACGCTGCCACGATGCCAAAGAGGCCTCGATGGCGCCGCACCCCGCTGAGGACGCGAGCGAACCGCGAGGTTGCCGAGGAGCGAAGGAGCGCGCTCACGCCGTCACCTCGAGCGACGTGTGCATGGTGCCGAGGTAGTGACCTTCGAGGTTGCAGTACAACACGTAGTGCCCGGGCTCCAGCCGCAGATGCAGGTCTTGCGACGATCCCAGCCGCACGACACTCACGGAATCGACGCGCTGCAA
>DASQHW010000260.1:0-1539 GCA_035631895.1 Acidimicrobiia bacterium
CACCCGATGAGCTCGGCGCCGAGCTCGTCGGACGCCCGCGACTGCTCGCCGAGTTGCACGACCGCCTTCACCGACTCCCCCATTTCCACGTCGGGCACGCCGATCACCGCGACGTCGGCGACAGCGGGATGCAGCACAAGGACGTTCTCGATCTCCTGCGGGTAGATGTTGACGCCTCCCGAGATGATCATGTGCGAGACGCGGTCGGTGAGATAGAGGAAACCGTCCGCGTCGACGTATCCGACGTCGCCGAGCGTGCTCCAGCCCTTGTCGTTGAACGCCTCCGCGGTCTTCTTCGGGTCGTTGTGGTACTCGAACACCGCCGGACCCTCGAACCAGATCTGACCGACCTCACCGGCCGGAAGCTCCGCACCGTCGTCGGCGACGATGTGCACGATGCCGATCATCGGGCGGCCGACCGAACCCGGATGCGCGAGCCACTCGTCGGGGCCGATGGCGCAGAAACCGGCGCCTTCGCTGCCGGAGTAGTACTCGTAGACCTTCGGGCCCAGCCATTCGATCATCCGCTGCTTGATCTCGACCGGGCACGGCGCGGCGGCATGCACGACGGTTCGCAGGCTCGAAAGGTCGTAGGCCGCGCGGACGGTGTCCGGAAGCTTCAGCATCCGGATGAGATGTGTCGGCACGAACTGGGCGTGCGTGACGCGTTCGCGCTCGATCAACGCGAGCGCCTGCTCGGCGTCGAAGCGCTCCATCACCACGACAGTGGCGCCGAGTCGCTGCATGGCGATCGACCAGCCGATCGGCGCGGCGTGGTAGAGGGGCGCCGGACAGAGATACACGGCGGTGTCGTCCACACCGTAGAGATGCGTCAACATCGGCTCGAGCATGCTGCCCGAACCCAACGGTAGGCCCCGCAGCGGCGGCTTGATGCCTTTCGGCCGCCCCGTCGTGCCGGACGAGTAGAACATGTACGTGCCCTCCGACTCGTCCGGGATCGGGTCCGGCGACGCCTTCGCGACAACGCCGTCGTAGTCCTCGAACCCGACGACGCCGCCACCGATCGCGATTCTCGTGCCGACGCTTCCGAGGTACGACTCGAGCTTGCCGGCAAGGTCCGCGAACGCCCGCGACGTCACGAGCGCGTCGGCCTCGGAGTCTTCGACGATGTACCCGGCTTCGTCGGCGCCGAGATGCCAGTTGATCGGCGTGACGTACAGCCCGGCCCGCAGGGCCGCCCACACGCCTTCGAAGTAATGCGCGCGGTTCTCGAGCAGCACGGCGAGATGGGCTCCGCTCCGCAAGCCGCGCGCTCGCAACACGTGCGCGAGGCGGTTCGACCGCTCCTCGAGCGCGCCGAAGGTGACGACATCGCCACTCTCGCCCATGACGACGGCTCGCGCGTCCGGCCGCTCGCGGGCGTGGACACCTGGGTGCATTCGAAGCTCCTCGAGGGGGCTTTCGTCGGGCAGGCGAGCAGCACTCTAGAACGGCGTTCTCGAAGGGTGAACCGGTCGTATTGAGCCTTCGGGTCGTCGTGACGACGCGAGATCCGGCGGAGCACGACCCACGCGGCCG
>DASQHW010000261.1:0-2207 GCA_035631895.1 Acidimicrobiia bacterium
CCGCGACCGGGCCGGTCGTGGGTGGGTTCCTGACGACGAACTATTCCTGGCGCTGGTCGTTTCGCATCAACGTCATCATTGCACCGCTCGCCATCATCGGTGCGCTGCTGTTCATGTCGCGTGGTGAGCGCCAGAGCCGGCGCATACGTGTCGACGTCGTAGGCGCCCTGCTCGTCGCGGCGGGAATGTTCCTCTTCGTCTTCGCGCTGAGCGAGGGCGGTGTCTACGGCTGGTGGAGGCCGCTCCAGCCGGTCTCGATCGCGGGCCTCACCTTGTGGTCCGGCTCGTCGCCGGTTGCGATCACACCGGTTGCACTCGCGTCGGCACTCGTGATCTTGACGTGCTTCTTCTTCGTCGAGCGGGCGAAGGGGAGGAATGGCGAAGACCCGCTGTTCGAATTCGTGCACCTGCGCCACAAGACATACCGGTACGGGCTGCTCACGGGTCTTGTGCTTGCGATGGGTCAGCTCGGCTTGAGCTTCGTCCTGCCCGTATTCCTGCAGGACGCGAAGCACCTGACGGCGCAACAGAACGGCCTGTGGCAGCTCCCGACAGGTCTGTTCGTGATCGTCGGTGCACAGGTCGGCGCACGCCTCATCCGGATTGTCGGCACCACGGTGGTCGTGCGACTCGGCCTTGCGTCATATGTGATCGGCCTCGTTGCCATCTTTCATGCGGTCTCCCTCGACATCACTGCCTGGCGACTGCTGCCCGGTCTGGCGCTCTACGGAACGGGCATCGGCTTCGCCGCTGCGCAACTCACCAACATCGTGCTCTCGGAGATACCGAAGGAGCACTCCGGAGTCGCAAGCGGAGCGAACACCACGGTCCGACAAGCCGGCAGCGCGCTCGGCGTCGCCGTGATCGGCTCGCTGCTCGCAGCGCAGACGCTTCACCATTCGGTGAGCCGTATCAGAGCGGCCGCATTGCCACCAGATCTGAAAGCGCACGCATTAACGGGCGTGCATGCGCTGGGAGGGAGCTACGTCCCGCCGGCGTCGACGAGCCCACACGACCGCGCCGTCTTGCAGCACGCACTCCAGGCGAGCGTCGCGTCCGGCACGCGAACTGCCCTCGTCTTCGCGATCGGGGTCGTCGCTGCCGGCGCCGCACTCTCGTTCCTCATCCCGCGACGTGCAGCGGGCACCAACAGCGTCGCAGGCGCCGTCGACCTCCTCGAACCGCTCGACGTCGATCCCGCGCTGCACGACGGAACTATGGCGCTCGCCTTCGACACCGAGTCCACCTGAATCGCAGCTTTTCCCCGCGCCGCCGCAAACGCCGGTCGTAGGATCGCGGTGTGGATGATCCCGTGCTCCAAGTCGTGCCGCTCGGGTTCCAATGGGCAACGGCCGACCCGTTCCTGTTCTGCGTGCACCACCTCGACCTGTATCCCGAGGCGAACGACCACATGGGACCGGCTGCATCACTCGCTGCGCGTGACCTCGGCATGGACTTTGCAGGCGCCGACGGTTGGCGCATGTACCACGGCAGCACGGTGCCGGGTTTCCCGCAGCACCCGCACCGTGGATTCGAAACCGTGACGTTCGTGCGACAGGGTTTCGTCGACCACTCCGATTCGCTCGGGGCGACCGCACGGTTCGGCCGAGGTGACGTGCAGTGGCTCACCGCCGGCAAGGGCATCGTGCACTGCGAGATGTTCCCGCTGCTCGACCGCCATGGCCCGAACCCGTGCGAGCTGTTTCAGATCTGGCTGAACCTTCCCGCGGCAGACAAGATGGTCGAGCCGTATTTCACGATGTTGTGGGACGAGGACCTTCCCAGACGCGTCGTCACCGACGACGAAGGACGGAGCACCGAGATCACGATCATCGCGGGTGACCTCGCAGGATCGCGTCCCCCTCCGCCGCCGCCGGATTCGTGGGCGTCACGGCCGGAAGCCGATCTCGCCATATGGCACGCGGTGCTCGCGCCGGGGGCGGTCTGGGACCTTCCGCCGGCGAACGCGTCCGCGACCGTCCGCACGCTGTACGTGTTCGAAGGAGGGATCCGCGTCGGTGTGCACGACCTCGAAGCATCGACGGGCGCGGTCCTTCGCGCCGACGAAATCGTGCGCATCGCAGGCGGGCCGTACGGTGCCGAGGCGCTCGTGTTGCAGGGCCGCCCTCTCGGCGAGCCTGTCGCGCAGTACGGCCCGTTCGTCATGAACGACAAGGCAGGTATCGAGCAGGCCTTCGCCGACTACC
>DASQHW010000262.1:0-11725 GCA_035631895.1 Acidimicrobiia bacterium
GGCGGGTTCGGCCGCTGGAAGAACGAGGGGCGTCCCTGGATCACGCCGGCGACGCTGACCCCGGAGCAGCGAAACCGGTATCACCGGCACATCCTCTTGCCGGAAGTCGGCGAGGAAGGCCAGCAGAAGCTCCTCGAGGCAAAGGTGCTCCTCCTCGGCGCGGGCGGCCTCGGCTCACCTGCCGCGCTCTACCTCGCGGCGGCGGGGGTCGGCACGCTCGGCATCGTGGACATGGACGTCGTCGACGCGTCGAACCTCCAGCGCCAGATCCTGCACAACATGGAGCGCATCGGTGACCGCAAGGTCGATTCCGCCAAGAAGACGCTGACCGCGATCAATCCCGACGTCGACGTCGTCACGTACGACGTGCGCTTCGGCGCCGACAACATCCTCGACATCATCGACGGCTACGACGTCATCGTCGACGGCACGGACAACTTCCCGACGCGTTACCTGCTCAACGACGCGTCGCTGTTGAAGCGCATCCCGGTCGTGCACGGATCGATCTTCCGCTTCGAAGGTCAAGTGACCGTGTTCGACCCGTACAACGGTCCGTGCTACCGATGCCTGCTTCCCGAGCCGCCGCCACCGGAGCTCGCGCCGTCGTGCGCGGAGGCGGGTGTGCTCGGCGTGTTGCCCGGGATCATCGGTTCGATCCAGGCACTCGAAGCGATCAAGCTCATCCTCGGCCTCGGCGACCCGCTACGCGGCCGGCTCCTTGCGTATGACGCGCTCGAGCAGAGCTTCCGTTCCTTCAAGGTGCGCCGCGACCCGACGTGCCCGGCGTGCGGCGAGGACGCGCACATCGTGATCGCCGAGTACGACGATCTCTGCCTGCCGCACGCGGTGCTCGCCGACGGCAGCACCACCGCGCACTAGTCCTCACACCACGACGCGAATGCTGCCAGTCATGCCCGGGTGGATCGTGCACGTGTACGGCTAGTCGCCGAGCTTGGCGAACGTCAACGCGTAGGTCTCGCCGGGACCGAAGGCGGCGGAGTCGATCCGCCGCACGCGTCCACGAGCGCCGCACTCACCACCACGGCGAAGAGCACGTGGACGCGTCTCACCGCCTCGGCGCTCTGAACGTGCGGGCGAGCTCGAGCAGCGTCCGCACGCCGAAGCCGGTTCCCCCCTTCGACACCTCACCGTCCTCTGCCGACGATCGTGCAGTGCCGGCGATGTCGAGGTGCGCCCACGGTCGCCCGCCGGCGAATTCCTTCAGGAACAGCGCCGCGGTCAAGGTGCCGGCGCCGTTGCCCGACGAGATGTTGCGCAGGTCGGCGATCTCGGAGTCGAGGTTCCGTCGATACTCCTCGGGAAGGGGCAGCGGCCAGACCCGCTCGCCCGCCCGATCCGCCGCGTCCCGGACCTGCGCGACCCAGGCGTCGTCGCTCCCCATCAAGCCGGCGATCTTGTCGCCGAGGGCGGTCACGACAGCGCCGGTGAGCGTCGCGAGGTCGATGACGGCATCGGCGCCCTCGTCGTCGGCGAGTGCCAGCGCGTCGGCGAGGATGAGGCGCCCTTCGGCATCGGTGTTCAGCACTTCGACCGTCTTGCCGTTGCGCATCGTCAACACGTCGCCCGGGCGCATGGCATGCCCGCTCGGCATGTTCTCGACGAGCGGCACGTAACCGACGACCCGCGCCTTCACTTCGAGATCGCGGAGCGCGGACATCGCGGCGATGACCGCGGCTGCGCCCGACATGTCGGTCTTCATCGTCTCCATGCCGCCGGCGGACTTCAACGACAGACCGCCGGAATCGAACACGACACCTTTGCCGACGAGGCCCAGCGTGGCACGCGCGCCGGGCGGCGCGTACTCCAGGCGCACGAAGCGCGGCGGGCGGTGCGAGCCGTTGCCGACACCGAGCACGCCGCCCATTCGCTCGCGCTCGAGCTGTTCGCCGGCCAGGACCTTCACCTTGAGGCCGGACCCGCGAGCGATCTTGCGCGCCAGCTCGGCGACGTCTTCGGGCGATTTCGCCGCCGCGGGCTCGTTGATCAGGTCGCGCGCCCACGCAACCGCTTCGGCGATGCGTGCACCGCGTTCGAGGCCGGCGCGCGCCCGGGCGCCGCCTCGCCCGACGACGAGCACACGTTCCAGGCGGGAAGGCTTCGCGTCCGACTTGTACCGCAGGAACTGGTAACTGCCGAGGCGGACGCCTTCCGCGAGCGCCTGCGCGGCGGCTCCGCGGTCGGCATCCGAGGCGATCGCGTCGAGCAACGTCGTCGCGACACTCGTGACCGTCGACGCCCGGCGGGCCAGCACCGCGCCGGCGCGACGGAGCGCGCCGAGGTCGAATGCATCTCGATCGCCGACGCCCAGCAAGAGCGCGGCACGGGCGCCGAGACGCGAGCGCGTCGGGACCGCCAGCGTCTCGCCGCGCTTGCCGTCGAAGGCGGCCTCCTCCATGAAGTCCGGGAGTGTGCCCTCGAGTGCGTCGTCCACCGACGACGCGCCCGGGCCCGGCTGCCGGCCCGCGAAGACCGGTACGACCAGCAGATCGACGTCGGCGAAGGTCGTGACGAGCTCGATGGTTGGTGCCATACGAACGAAGACTCCTTCAGCGCTCGCGTACCGCGCGGAACTGACCCTCTTGCCAGCGGGCGAGCGTGTAGACGAGATCGGCGAGACGGTTGAGATACGGCACCACCTGGCTCTCGGGCGGCAACCAGCCTGCCCGCGTCGCGGCGACACTCGCCCGCTCGGCCCGCCGGACCACTGCGCGCCCGAGGTCGAGCGCGGCGGCGATGCGGTTCTCACCGGGGAGGACGAACTCCGTCGGGGCTTCGAAGCGCGCGGTGACGTCGTCGATGATGGGCTCGAGGCGCGCCACCATCTCCGCGGTGACGAGCGACACCTCCGCCTGCAGCTTCGGCCGGTTCGCGATCGCGGTCGCGAGCTCCGCGCCGACGACGAAGAGCTCGCGCTGCAACTGCACGAGGAGCCCGTGCAGCTCCGAGTCGGGCTCTACTTCGGCGCGGGCCAACCCGAGCGTGCTGACCGCCTCGTCCACCGCGCCGTATGCGTCGGGGCCGGCGTCGTCCTTGTGCGCCCGGCCGCCGAACAGCAGACCGGTCGTGCCGTCGTCGCCCTTACGCGTGTAGACCTTCACCGGCCTGGCAGTTTACGGACGCCCGGGCGGCCACCGGACCGGCGCTGCGCCATCGCACGGACGCCGACGCCGACCAATGGTCATTTACCGACACAGGGCGTCGGTCGACGACCAATGGGCGAATTCGAGCAGGAGCGTGAGGGACGGGGCACGTAGCCTGTCTCCATGCCTGATCCGAGGAACATCGAGCGACCCGTCGCGAGCGGCGCCAGGCACCCGTTCCTCGATGCTCTCCGAGAGCGGGTGCTGGTGTTCGACGGCGCCTTCGGGACGTTCATGCAAGGCCAGGATCTGGGTCCGGACGACTTCGGCGGGGAGGCGCTCGACGGCTGCAACGAACATCTCGTGCTGACCCGGCCCGACCTCGTCGCGAAGATGCACGACGAATTCCTCGCCGCAGGTGTCGACGCGGTCGAGACTGCAACCTTCGGCGCGTTCCCGTTGGTGCTGAACGAGTATGCGATCGCCGACAAGACCTTCGAGATCAACCGGCGAGCGGCGGAGATCGCCACGGAGGCCGCGGCCTCGCATGCCGCTGACGGTCGTCCGCGGTTCGTCGTCGGCTCGATCGGTCCGGGCACCCGTCTCCCGTCGCTCGGGCAGATCCGTTACGCCGACCTGCGCGACGGTTATCAGGCCCAGGTGGAGGGGCTGCTCGCGGGCGGCATCGACGTGCTGCTCGTCGAGACCGTGTACGACCTCCTGCAGGCGAAAGCCGCGATCAACGGCGCGCGGCGCGCGATGGCCAAGGCCGGTGTGCTGCTCCCGTTGATGGTGCAGGTCACAGTGGAGACGACGGGTCGCATGCTGGTCGGCAGCGAGATCGGCGCCGCGCTCACCGCGATGGAGGCCATGCAGCCCGACGTCATCGGCATGAACTGCGCAACCGGGCCGCCGGAGATGACCGAGCACCTTCGATACCTCGCCCAGCACGCGCGCACCTTCTTGTCGGCGCTCCCCAACGCCGGGCTGCCGTCGGTCGTCGACGGCCACACGCACTATGACCTGACCGCCGAAGGGCTCGCAGAGGCCCACGAGCGGTTCGTGACGGAGTTCGGCCTCAATGTCGTCGGAGGTTGCTGCGGCACGACACCCGACCACTTGCGCGCGGTCGTCGATCGGCTGGGCCACGACCGTGTACCGGTGATCCGCACACCGGAATTCGAGGCCGGCTGTTCGTCGATCTATTCGCACGTGCCGTTCCATCAGGAGCTCGCCTACCTCGCGGTCGGCGAGCGTACGAACGCCAACGGCTCCAAGAAGTTCCGTGAGGCGATGCTCGAGTCGGACTGGGACACGTGCGTGCAGATGGCGCGCGAGCAGGTCAAGGAAGGTGCGCACGTGCTGGACGTGTGCGTCGACTACGTCGGCCGCGACGGCACGGTCGACATGGACGAGATCGCGTCTCGGTTCGCGACACAAGCGTCGCTGCCCCTCGTGTTCGACTCGACCGAACCGCAGGTGGTGCAGGCGGGCCTCGAGCACCACGGTGGCAAGGCGATCCTCAATTCGGCGAACCTCGAAGAAGGCGAAGCGCCCGGCAAGCGGATGGACCGCGTGTTCCGCCTCGCCCGGGAGTACGGCGCGGCGGTCATCTGCCTCACCATCGACGAGGAAGGCCAGGCGCGCGACGTCGAGTGGAAGCTGCGGGTCGCGCGCCGGTTGTACACGATCGCGGTCGAGCAGTACGGCCTCGAGCCGAGCGACCTCATCTTCGACTTCCTGACGTTCCCGCTGTCGACCGGCGACGAAGACCTTCGCCGCGACGCGATGGAGACCATCGAGGCCATCCGGCGCTGCAAGACCGAGCTGCCCGGTGCATCGACGATCCTCGGCCTCTCGAACGTGTCGTTCGGCTTGAAGCCGGCCGCGCGCCACGTGCTGAACAGCGTGTTCCTCCACGAGTGCCGAGAGGCCGGCCTCGACGCCGCGATCGTGCATGCGGCCCGCATCATGCCGTTGAACCGCATCGACGAGCGCCAGCGTGAAGTTGCGCTCGACCTGATCTACGACCGGCGTAGACAGGCCGGAGACGACACCGAGTCGACCCGGAACTACGACCCGCTGCAGGAGTTCATGGCGCTGTTCGAAGGCGTCGAGGCGGGCGCGGTCGAACGTGAGGACCGATCGGGGTGGCCGGTCGCCGAGCGGCTGAAACACCGCATCATCGACGGCGATCGCGACGGGCTCGAAGCCGATCTCGACGAGCAACTCGCGTCGATGCCGGCATTGTCGATCGTCAACGACGTGCTGCTCGACGGCATGAAGGTCGTCGGCGAGCTGTTCGGCAGCGGCCAGATGCAGCTGCCCTTCGTGTTGCAGTCGGCCGAGACCATGAAGACCGCGGTCGCGTATCTCGAACCGCACATGGAGAAGGCGGATTGCGGCGGGAAGGGCACGGTCGTGCTGGCCACCGTGAAGGGCGACGTGCACGACATCGGCAAGAACCTCGTCGACATCATCCTCACGAACAACGGCTACATGGTCTACAACCTCGGCATCAAGGTCGCGATCAACGAGATGATCGAAAAGGCCTTGGAGGTGAACGCCGATGCCATCGGAATGAGCGGGCTCCTCGTGAAGTCCACGTTGATCATGCGCGACAACCTGGAGGAGCTGAACACTCGCGGGCTCGCCGATCGTGTGCCCGTGCTCCTCGGTGGCGCCGCGCTGACGCGTACTTACGTGGAGCGCGACCTGCGCGGCGTCTACAACGGGCGCGTGTTCTACGGCAAGGACGCGTTCGAGGGCTTGCGCACGATGGACACGCTCGTACAGGGCACGCGAGCCGGCACATTGGATCCTGGGTTCGGGCGGGAGGCCGGCGGTCGCAATCTGCCGCCACGCCGCAGCGAGACTGCCGACGAGCTCGTGGCGATCCCCGCGCGGTCTGACGTTGCCACCGACGTCGAGGTGTTCACGCCCCCGTTTGTGGGCTCGCGGGTCGCGAAGGGGATCTCGCTCGACGAGATCGCCGGCTTCCTCAACGAGACCGCGCTCTTCCGCAACCAATGGCAGTTCCGTCCGCAGTCCGGCGAGCCCGACCTCGAGTTCAAGTCCCGGATCCGTCCGGTGTTGCGCGAGCAGCTCGACGTCGCCAAGCAGGAAGGCTTGCTCGTTCCTGCGGTGGCATGGGGCTACTTCTCCGTGAACGCCGAGGGCAACGACCTCGTCGTGTGGAAGGACGACACACGCACGCAGGAATGGTTGCGTTTCACGTTCCCGCGCCAGCGCAAGGCACCGTTCCTCAGCATCGCGGACTTCTTCCGTCCCGCGGCCTCCGGCGAGCCCGATTTCGCGGCGTTCCACGTCGTCACGATGGGACCGATCGCGAGTGCCCGCGAGAAGGAGCTCTTCGCGGCGAACAAGTACCAGGACTACTTGTTCCTGCACGGACTGTCGGTGGAGATGACCGAGGCCCTGGCCGAGCTCTGGCACAAGCGCATCCGCGAGGAGTGGGGATACGTCGGCGAGGACGGCCCGACGCTCGCGGGATTGTTCAAGCAGCAGTACCGGGGCTCACGCTATTCGTGGGGCTACCCGGCATGCCCGGAGCTCGACGATCAGGCAAAGCTGGCCGAGCTCCTGGCGATCGACCGCATCGGCGTGACGCTCACCGAGGAATCGCACCTCGTGCCCGAGCAGTCGACCTCGGCAATCATCGTTCCGCATCCCGAGGCGAAGTACTTCATCGTCTGAGACGTCAGGTGGACACGCGTCGAATCTCGGCGTCGAGCAGGCGCGCGAGCGGTCCTTCGCTGTAGTCCCGGACATAGCGTTCGTGCGCCGCGCGCGCCATCGACTCCCGGGTGGGCGCGTCGTCCATGAGCCGGCGAATCTCCTTGGCGAGCGCCGCCGGGTCGGCTGCAGGGACCAACGCCACTTCGTCGCCGGAGAACGCGCTTCGCACGCCCTCCGTGTCGGCAGTCACCACTGGCCGTCCGACGGCGACGCACTCGTAGAGCTTGTTCGGTACGACGCGACGCGCCTTTTCGGACGTCCCGAAGATCCCCAGGCAGAGTGTCGCGGCGGCGATCTCGTCGGGGAGATCGGCGAGTGGGACCGTCCCGACGAGCTCGATGTTCGACGGGTGCAGCTCCTGCACGAGCCGGTCCACGCTCGCCTGCTCCTGACCGGTGCCGATGATGCGGAACCTGATGCCGTCGTCCTCCAACAGCTTCGCCGCGGCGACGATCGTGGGAATGCCGTGGAGCGCGATGTAGGTGCCGTAGAACAGCACGAGGTCGGGTGCCGGCGTGCTGCCCGATCGTGGCCTGAACACCTTGTCCTGCGCTCCGACCCACACCACGCCGATGTGTGCGCGCGGCACATCCGCGAGCGTCGCGAAGAACTCGGCATGACTCGGCGTATCGGCGATCACCCGCTTCGCACGACGAATGCTGCACCGGTCGACGAACCTGCACGCGCGGCCGATCAGCGAACGCTCGGACGCGAGCTTCCGATCGGAGACGACCGTGTCGTACAGCGAGATGAAGATGTCGAAGACGATCGGCATGCGACGCAGGCGCGCGAACACCGGAAGCACCAACATGTCGAACCAACCCGGGTACATCACGAGCACGACATCACCACGCGGTGCTCGGAGGAATCGCCAGATCAGACGGGTGTAGGCCGTGACGGCGCGAAAGACCATCGGCAGCTTGCGCTGATTCGGGATCTCGTGCCTGTCGCCGCCCCAGAGATCGACCCGGCACGTCACGACCTCGTGTCCCGCGCGTTCCAGGAGCGCGAGCAACGTTCTGTTCCTGGCGAGATTCGGATCGAATGTACCGGCCACGATGACGCGTCGCCTCACGCGCGGCGACAGTAGCGGCAGCAATGGGCGTCAGGGGCGGAGGACGGCGCGAGCAACGAGGTCGGTGCCGAAGGCGGTGAGAATCGCAAGGTACAGCAGGCCCGTCGCGGCCATCACGGCCGAATACGAACGCTCGCGCAGCGCGGCCCAGGTGAGCGCGACGAGCCCGATCGTGGTCACGGCGCACGTGAGCCAGATCCAGCCGAGGAGACCGCCGTAACCGTCGTCGATGACACCGTTGACGACCTGCACCATGCCCGTCGGCCACAGGAACACGGCGATCTCGAGCGGCCAGATCGCGGCCGTCCACCACACGAGCTCCTTGACCGGATCCCGCCGGAGGCCGGGCTGCACGAGATACCAGTGCCCGAGCAGCATCGCGTCGCTCACACTGCCGAGGAAGGCCGCGCCGACGAGGAGCCGCACGGCCGCGAGCAGGAACGGGCCGCCGGCGAAGCGCGCCGCGAGCAGCAAGCCGATCACGCCGAACGCCGGCGCGATCAGATCGAGCACCGGCGGGAACTCTGGGCCTCGCGCGGTCGCGTCGCCTTCATGCGGCCTGCCGATCATGGCTGCGACGCGCGCGCGCCGTGCCGAGCGGAGCTCTTCGCGGCCGCGGGCGCCGGCCGCGCGACGCTGCACCGACAGCGCGAGCGCGACGCCGGTCGCGACCACGCATGCGAGCGCGAAGGAGGCCGCGTCAGGATGGTCGTTGACGACGAAGAGGGCGAACGCTCCCAACGCCATGAGGCCGAACGTGATGCGGATGAGCCACCCGTAGCCGAGGCTCACCTCGCGGCGGCGAGTCGTGACCCATCCGAAGGCGAGGCCGCCGGTCGCCCATTGCAGGAGGAATGTCGCGCCGTCGAGCTTCACGACACCACTGCGAGGTCACGAGGAGCGTTGTTCAACCGCAACGGTCCATCGGTTGTCGCGACGACGATGTCCTCGAGTCGCATGCCGTAACGGCCCGGGAAGTAGATGCCCGGCTCGACGCTGAACGCGTGTCCGGGCACCAGCGGGAGCGAGTTGCCGGCGACCATGTATGGATCTTCGTGCGCTTCGGTGCCGATGCCGTGGCCGACCCTGTGCACGAAGGAGTCGCCGTATCCGGCGGCTGCGATCACGCGGCGCGCGGCGGCATCGACCTCCTCGCACGGCACTCCCACGGTGGCCGCGCGCACGCCGGCTTCCTGTGCCTGGGCGAGCACGTCGTACACGTCGCGCACCTCGGCGTGTGGCTCGCCGACGTGGAACATGCGCGTGATGTCGGAGCAGTAGCCCCGCATCGTGCCGCCGAAGTCACACAGCACGATGTCGCCCTCGCGGATGACCCGCTCCGCCGACGGTTCGTGGTGCGGGCTCGCCGCGTGCTCGGCGGCGGCCACGATCGCGAAGTTCGCTCGTTCGTGGCCGAGCGCGAGCATGCGCTCGACGAGCTCCCGGTGCACGTCCAGCTCGGTACGCCCGGCGAACGGCCGTGTCCGCATCTCCGCGGCGATGACGTCGACCGCTTCGGCGGCGCGCTGCAACGCCGCGATCTCGTCCGCGTCCTTGACCATGCGGATCGGTGCCGTCACCACCGACGCCGGCACGAAGGTGGTCACGGGCAACGCGCGCTGCAGCTCCAGCACGAAACGGGCCCACGTATGGTCCCCGATCGCGGCGTGTGCCACACCGCTCCCGACGATGCCGGCGACGATCGCGACAGGGTCGTCCGTCTCGTCCCAGTCGACGAGCTCGAACAGGTCCGGCCGGGCCGTCACGCGTGGCGCCTCGAGCCGCGGAACGACCAGACGGGCGTCGCCGCGCTTCGGGAGGACGAGCATCGTCAGACGCTCGAGCGGCATCGCCTCGTAGCCGACGAGGTACGGCAGGTCGGGTCCGACCGAGAGCAAGAGTGCATCGACGTCGAGGTCATCCATGCGCGCGCGGACGCGGGCGATTCTCTCCGCCCATCCATCACGCCCCGCGCGTCCGCTCATGTGAAGAGCCCGGGCAAGCCGTCGATGCTCTCGCGGTTCTTCGACGCCCAGTACGCCGCGATCCCCTCGTCGCCCTTCTTCGCGGCCCAGGCCGTCAGGCGATCCCGGTCATCGACGAGGTCCATCAACGGGACGGCGTAGCCGCACGAGGTCGTGACCCGCTCGACGTCCACTTCGATGATCGAGCGGCGCCCGGGCATCGCGGGGAAGTCCCCGGCGAGTGCGCCGAAGCCCGCTGTGCCTACCTCGTGCACAGTGCCGCGCCCGTAGATGCGCGAGATGCGCGGCGTGCCCGAGAACGCGCAGGCCATGAGCGTGATGCGACCGTTCTCGCGCACGTGCGCGATCGTCTCGACGCCGCTCCCGGTCAGGTCGAGATAGGCGACGCGCCGCGGACCGAGCACGCGCAGCGTGTCGTATCCCTTGGGCGACAGATTGACGTGGCCGTCATCGCCCACAGGCGCGGTGGCGACGAAGAACACGGGCTGTGCGCACCACCACTGGGCAAGCTCCGGAGAAAGCTCGGAGAACCGATCGGCCATGCCTCCATTGTGTCAGCGCGTGTCGTCCACGAACGCACGCAGATGGCGCGCAGCCGCAGTCACGCGACCGGGAGCGCGC
The DNA here is from genome assembly GCA_035631895.1 of Acidimicrobiia bacterium. Taxonomy (GTDB): domain Bacteria; phylum Actinomycetota; class Acidimicrobiia; order IMCC26256; family PALSA-610; genus DASQHW01. The sequence goes on from DASQHW010000262.1 coordinate 10,542, forward strand.
GGCCGGCGCCCTCCCGGGCGTGGTAGCTCGAGCGGACGAGCGGGCCGGACTCGACGTGGGAATATCCCAAACCCTCCGCGTACTCCCGCAGCTCGGCGAACTCGTCGGGATGCCACCACTTCGCCACCGGAAGGTGCGACCCCGACGGCTGCAGGTATTGGCCGATCGTGAGCAGCTCGGTACCGACGCCACGCAGATCCGCGATCGCGGCGCGCACCTCGTCGGCATGCTCTCCGAGGCCGAGCATGATGCCCGACTTCGTCAACAAACCCGCGTCCTTGGCTCGCGCGAGGACAGCGAGCGAACGCGCGTATCCGGCGGACGGCCGTACGAGGCGCTGCAGCCGCGCCACCGTCTCGAGGTTGTGGTTCAGCACGTCGGGCCGCGCATCGAAGATGGTCTGCAACGACGCCGGGTCTCCCTTGCAATCGGAGATCAGCAGCTCGACCGCGGTCCCGGGGCTCGTCGCCCGGATCGCGTCGACGGTCGCGGCGTGCACCGATGCGCCGCCGTCCGGCAGGTCGTCACGTGCCACGCAGGTGATGACGGCGTGCGCGAGCCCGAGCGATGCGACCGCGTCCGCGACCCTCCCGGGCTCCGCGGTGTCGACGGCCACCGGCTTTCGCGTGTCGACGAGACAGAAGCCGCACGCACGCGTGCAGCGGTCGCCGAGGATCATGAACGTTGCCGTGCGATCGTTCCAGCACTCGTAGATGTTCGGGCAGCCCGCTTCCTCGCACACCGTGTGGAGATCCAGGTCACGCACCAGACGCTTGAGCTCGAGGAATTCGCCGTCCATCCGGGCGCGAACACGCATCCACTCCGGGCGCTTTCGGGTGAGCGTGACCGGAATTCCCTCAGTTGTCGCGGCCGCGCGCGTCCGCTCCCATGCGACGTCGTGCCGGTCCACCGCGGTATGACCGAACGCGTCGGCGAAGCGCACGACGACACGGTCCACGACCTCGCGCATCGCGACACGCCGACCCAGCACCCGCGCCATCGACGTCACACCTCGATCGCGGATACCGCACGGCACGATGTGCGCGAACATCGACAGATCGGGGTCGACGTTCAGCGCGAAGCCGTGTCGTGTGCGTCCTCGCGACACCCGCACACCGATCGCTGCGATCTTCTCTTCGCCGAGCCACACCCCGGTGTATCCGGGTGACCGTTCGGCGCCTATA
>DASQHW010000263.1:0-2751 GCA_035631895.1 Acidimicrobiia bacterium
CGAAGGACGCGATGCACCTGGCGGAAGAGCCGGTCGACGTCCTCCACTTCACCGAGCACACAGGCGGCGAACGCAACGTCGATCGAGTCCGCGCGCAGGAACGCGAGGTCGGCGGCATCGCCCTCGTGCCATTCGACCCGCACCTCCGCGGCATCGGCGAGCTTGCGCGCCAGCGCGAGCTGTGCAGGCGATCGGTCGAGCGCGATCACGTGGGCACCGTGCTTGGAGAACGCGATCGCGTTCTCGCCGCTCCCGCAGCCGAGATCCAGCACGCGTTTGCCCTTCACGTCGCCGCACAGCCGCAGGTCGGCCTCCGTCGGCGCCCCAGGGGCGTACGTGACGGTGTCGACGTAATCCGCGCGGCCGCGCCGGGCCGCGATGCGATCCCAGGCTTCCGTGTTGGTCACGGTCGCATTATGAACCGCGCTACGAACCGGCGGCGAACTCCTCCACCATCCGGTGCGCGTCGTCGTCGTGGTATTGCACAGGCGGTGACTTCATGAAGTAGGCGGATGGGCCGAGCAGCGGCCCACCGATGCCGCGGTCCAGCGCAAGCTTGGCGCACCGGACGGCGTCGATGATGACGCCAGCCGAGTTCGGTGAATCCCATACTTCGAGCTTGAGCTCGACGTTGAGGGGGACGTCGCCGAAGTTCCGGCCCTCCAGCCGGATGTACGCCCATTTCCGGTCATTGAGCCAGGGCACGTGGTCCGAAGGTCCGATGTGCACGTGCTCGCTGCTGATGCCCTGGTCGATCTGGCTCGTGACCGACTGGGTCTTGCTGATCTTCTTGGACAACAAGCGCTCGCGCTCGAGCATGTTCTTGAAGTCCATGCTGCCGCCGAAGTTCAACTGGTAGGTGTTGTCGATCGCGAGCCCGCGGTCCTCGAACAGCCGCGCAAGCAGTCGGTGTGTGATCGTGGCGCCGACCTGACTCTTGATGTCGTCGCCGATGAGCGGCACGCCCGCCGCCTCGAACTCGTTCGCCCACTCAGGGTCGCTCGCGATGAACACCGGGATCGCATTCACGAACGCGACGCCCGCTTCGAGCGCGGCTCGCGCGTAATGGCGCTGCGCCTTCTCGGATCCGACGGGCAAGTAGCTCACGAGCACGTCGGCCCGCGCATCACGCAAGGCTTGCGCGACGTCAACCGGCGCGGCCGGGCTCTCGTCGACCACCTCACGATAGAACTGCCCGAGACCGTCCAGGGTCGGGCCCCGTTGCACCAGGACGCCCAGCGCCGGAACCTCCGCGAATTTGATCGTGTTGTTGATGCTCGTGAAGATCGCCTTGCCGAGATCGAGGCCGACCTTGTCGGCGTCGACGTCGAACGCGGCGACGAACTCGACGTCGCCGACGTGGTAACCGCCGAGGTCGACGTGCATCAGTCCGGGCACGCGCTCGGACGGATCCGCGTCACGGTAGAAGTGCACGCCTTGCACGAGGCTGCTCGCGCAGTTGCCGATGCCGGCGACCGCGACGCGGACCTTCTTGCGGGGGGAGGTGGGGGAGGTCATGCCGTAGCTCCTTCGGGACGGTCGCCGAGCTGTTCCGCACGCTCTTGTGCGATGAGCTCGTCGATCCATTCGAGATCGTGCTGGGTGGATGTCGCCCGGTGCTCGAGCAGGGCCCGGGTGTAGCGGTCGATCGCCCGCGTCGCGGGCTTGCGCTCGGCCGCGAGGCGCTGCGTGAGCTGGGCGCGTCGGCGCTCCAGGAACGCAAGGCGTGCGGCGGGCTCCAGATAGCGGCAGAACGAGAGCTTCAACGCGAAGACGCGCTCGTCGTCGCCCGACGCGTCGACGAGGAGCTCCGCGAACAGCGCACGCCCGCGATCGGTGATCCGGTACGCCTTGCGCGTGCGGCGGGTCGGACGCACCCGCCGCCTCAGCCGCGCGGCAGCGAGATCTCCGGTGAGTGAACCGGTGGGGACGAACCCTGCGCCGGCGGGCCCGCTGCCGGCGTCTTCGTCGACCTCTTCGATCTCCCCGCTCCGCTCGAGGCGGCGCAGCGCCGGATACAGAGACCCGAACGAGATGCCCCAGAGCGGGCCGAGCGTCTCCGACAGCCGCTTCTTCAGCTCATAGCCGTGCCGCGGCTGCTCGGCGAGCAGACCGAGGACGGCGAGTTCCAACATGTGCTCCACGATATATCGGATCGATATATCGAGCAAGCACAAAATTGTCAGATGCAGGCATTCCGGCGATTCCCGCGCTGCGACGCGGCAGAGGCTCCATGACCGAGGAGCGAGACGCGGGACTGCGGACGAGCGGGACGCGCGCGTGCGGATGAGTGTGGCGACGACCGCCCCTACACTTTCGCAACGATGCATCGCGTCACCGACTACGCGCTGGCACGACGTGCCGTGTTGCGCGACTTCCGCCGCGGTGCGCTCACGCGTCTCGAGGTGTGCGACGCGCATCCCGAGCTCATGCGAGCAGCGCAGTGCATCGGCAGCGATCTCGGCGACGAATGCCCGGTCTGCGGCGCGACGAACCTGCGGCTGGTGTCCTATGTGTACGGCGACAAGCTGAAACAGGCGAACGGTCGGGCCATCAGCAACGAGGCCGAGCTCCGGAAGCTCGGCGCATCATGCGACGAGTTCGCGTGTTATGACGTCGAGGTCTGCGTCGAGTGCCGCTGGAACCACCTCCGCCGCCAGTCGCTGCACGGCCGCCTCCACGCCAGCTGACAGACCGCGTCGTGCCCGACGAAGCCGAGGTCGCGCGCCGAGGTGCCGTCGTGACCCGTGC
>DASQHW010000264.1:0-5324 GCA_035631895.1 Acidimicrobiia bacterium
CAGCAACGCCTTCCAGTGCGGGTTGTTGCCGCGGGCCATGACCTCCTGGACCTTCGGATCGTCGGACGTCTGGCCCATCGACACGAGATCCATGCCCGAGCAGAAGCTGCCGCCGGCGCCGGTGAGGATCGCGCAGCGGACGTCGGCGTGGTCGTCGACGTACTCGTAGCCGAGCACGAGGCCGGCGAGCATGTCGGGCGAAAGGGCGTTTCTCTTCTCGGGCCGGTTCATCGTCAAGGTCACGACCGGTCCGTCGCGCTCGATGATGCAGTGCTTCGTGGAGATGTCGAGTCGGTCGCTCACGCGCCGGAGGCTAGAACACGTTCCAGGTCGCGCGCCTACGTCGCTGCGCCGTCCGTGCCGGGGACGGCCTGCGCGGTCTGTTTCGCGACCCGAACGGGCTGGCCGAAGCGAAGCATCCGCCCCCCGAACGCCACCGAGCAGAGCGCGAACCACGACCAGCCGATGATGAGCCCGGCGACGACATCGGTGAGCCAGTGCACGCCGAGCAGCACGCGCGTCGCGGCGACGGCGAACCCGATGGCGCCGACCGCACCGGAGAGCATCGCGCGCACCGCACGGCTGCGGCCGCGCCCGAGCAGGAGCGCCGCGGCCGCGAATGTGGCGGCCGCCGTTGCGGCGTGACCGGAAGGGAACGACGCGCCCGAGAAACCCGTGAGTCGGGAGATGTCCGGGCGTGCGCGGTCTACCGCAACCTTCGTGAGGTTCACCACGACGACCTGACCGACGACGACGAGGGCGACGAACGCGAACACCGCGGCACGACGGCTGCGCACATACTCGTAGCTGCTCGCGGCCACCGCGACGATGATCATTGCAGGCGTGCCTCCGAGAAGGCTGACGTCTCGCAGCACTCGCGTCGACGTGTGCGTCGCGTGCGAGGCGCCCCAACGCGCCGCGCTCAGGTCGTAGTGCGCGAGGCCGGAGTTGGTATGCACCATCACGAGCAGCACACCGATGGCTGTGGCGCACGCAGCGAGGACGAGCAGCGCGGCGGCCAGCGCGACCCTGGTGGAAGCCTCGGGGTCGGCGTGCGACCGGAGCAGGCGCACGAGCGAGCGGCGCGTCCGTACGACGTGCTCGATCTCTTCCGCCGAGGCCGCGGGCGCCGCGACATCCGCCGCGGGCCAGTACCACGCCGCGAACGTCCCCGCGAGGCCACCGAGCAGCCCGGCAGCGATCATCACTGCGACAACGGCCACCAGATCAGGTGTGTCCCGGACGTAGGGCGGGGAAACCTGCGGTAAGGGAAATCGCCATGAGGTGGGCACATGATCGAGGTCGCCGAGGATTCCGGGCAAGTCGCCGTTCGGGACGCGCACCTCTCGGCACACGATCGGCACCCTCTTCGGCGGGCATTGGCAGTGATCGCGATCGCCTACGTCGCCCTTACCGCCACGATGCTGGGGATCGGGTTCTTGTTGACCGACGTGCTCGATGGCTCGGTCGGGCGCTGGGACGAGCACGCCAACCGCGCGTTCATTCACGAACGCACCGGGTTTTGGAATGCTTCGACGAAGATCGCGACATCGGCGCTGAACACGGCGCCGGTGGTCATCGCCATCGTTCTGCTCGTCGCATGCTTTGCACTGCTCCGATGGTGGCGCGAAGCGAGTGTCATCGCGATCGCGATGGCGCTCGAGATCACGGTATTCCTCTCCACGACATTTGCGGTCGGGCGTCCCCGGCCCGCGGTCCCTCGGCTGAACGCGACGCCCGCCACGTCGAGCTTCCCCTCGGGTCACACGGCGGCGGCGACAGTGCTGTTCACGGCGATCGCGATGATCGTCACCTGGCACGCCCGCCACCGGGCCATTCCCGTGGTCGTCTGGACGATCGCCGTCCTCGCGATCGCCGCAGTCGCGGTAGGGCGCGTATATCGCGGCCTGCATCATCCCACCGACGTCATCGCCGGGGTCGCGCTCGGCGTGGCATGCGTGTGCGCCGCGACATGGGCGGTGCGAGCCGCGGATCGAGGCGCCCGCGCCGCGCCTCGATGACGCCGGACGACTGGTTCCTACGCCCCGACGAGCGGGGAAATCGCCGCACCGACATCGACCGCCGGCGCGGCGACGGGCGCGCATACACCGAAGGCAATGCAGTCGACGTGCTCGTCGACGGCGCGACCTACTTCCGGTGCCTCCTCGAGAGCTTGCGCAGGCTGGAGCCGGGCGACCGGCTGATGTTCACCGATTGGCGCGGCGACGCGGACGAACGTCTCGACGGTCCGGGCACCGAGATCGGCCGTGTGCTCGCGAGCCTCGCGGGGCGGGGCGTCGACGTGCGTGCACTCGTCTGGCGGTCACACAGCGATCGTGCGCATTTCAGCGAGAAGGAGAACCGGGACTTCGGCGAGTGCGTCAACGAGGCCGGCGGTGAGGTCCTGCTCGACGAACGCGTCCGCCGTGCCGGAAGCCATCATCAGAAGCTCGTCGTGATGCAGTGCGAGGCAGGCGACAGGGAGGTCGCGTTCGTCGGTGGGATCGACCTGAGTCACGGACGCCACGACGACGAAACACACCTCGGTGACGAGCAGCCCGTCGAGCTCGATCCGCGATACGGGCCCAGGCCCCCATGGCACGACGCGCAGCTCCAGGTTCGCGGCCCGGCACTTGCCGACCTCGCACATACGTTTCGCGAACGCTGGGACGACCCGACGCCGCTGGACCATCGTGTGCCCTGGCGTGTCGTGCTCAGGCGCATTGCCCGTGTACCTCGCCACCCTCGCCCGCTTCCCGAACGAGAGTCGGCACGAACTGCCCGGGGGAACCACGCGGTCCAGGTGTTGCGCACATATCCGGCGAAGCGGCCGTCATTCCCGTTCGCACCCGACGGCGAGCGCAGCGTGGCTCGCGCGTATCTCAAGGCGCTGCGGCGCGCCCGTGCGCTGGTGTACGTCGAAGATCAGTACCTCTGGTCTGCGGACGCGGCCCGTGCTCTCGCGGCGGCGCTGCGCCGGTCGCCCGGCCTCCGGGTGGTGGTCGTCGTCCCTCGATATCCCGACCGCGACGGGCGCTTCTCCGGTCCGCCGTACCGGATAGGGCAGCAGCGCGCGTTGCGGGAGCTGACCGCCGCCGGTCCCGACCGCGTCTCGGTCTACGACCTCGAGGCCGAGAGCGGATGGCCGATCTACGTCCACGCCAAGGTCTGCATCGTCGACGACGTGTGGCTCGTCGTCGGCTCCGACAACTTGAACCGCCGCTCGTGGACGAACGACTCGGAAGTCTCCTGCGCGGTCGTCGACGACATGCGTGACGAACGTGAGCCTCGCGATCCCGGAGGGCTCGGCGACGGCGCCCGCCGGCTCGCACGGGAGACGCGCCTTCGGCTCTGGCACGAGCATTCCGGAATCGATGTCGCCGACCTTGTCGACCCGGTCGCCGGTTTCGAGGCGCTTGCCCGTGCTGCAGCTGCGCTCGAGGACTGGCATGCCGGTGGCCGCCGCGGCCCGCGGCCGTCCGGGCGTCTGCGGCCGCACCGGCCCGAACCCGTCAAGGGCCTCGCGGCGGTGTGGGCGCGGCTCGTCTACGGCGTGCTCGTCGACCCCGACGGTCGCCCACGGTCACTGCGGCGCGCCGGCCGGCTCTGAACGCGGGAGTCACCGCGCGGTTGCGCCCTCCAGCGTGAGATCTTCGTGCGGCTCGGAGTGCTCGACCTTCGCGTCGTCCTGCGGTTCCGTCACGCCGGCGCGCACTGCCTCGAGTTGCGCGGCGATGGCGCCGCCGTAGAGCACCGAGATCGACGAGAGCAGCGCCCAGACGAGGAGCGCGACGACGCCCGCGAGTGGTCCGTAGGTCTTGCCGAACGACGTGCTGGCCGTGAAGAAGAGGCCCAGGCCGAGGGTGCACGCGATCCAGAGCAACGCGGACACGCCCGCGCCGAACGCCAGCCACGACACCGACGGCTGATGCCGGGATGGCGAGTACCGGAGCAGCAACGTGATCGCGATCGTGACGAGCGCCAGCGCGAGCGGCCAACGCGCGATCGCCCACGCGGTGTTGGCGGTGCGGTTGTCGATGGAGTCACCGATGCTGTTGCCGAGGGCGAGCGCGGCGAAGGCGACGCACCCCAGCGCGCCCGCGCTGACCGTGAGCAGGGTGGCGAGGGCGTACTTGCGCAGCGTCGGGCGGTCCTGCTCGACGCCGTAGATGCGGTTGAAGCCGCGTTCGAGCTGTCCCATCGTCGTGGCACCGGTCACGAGCGACCCGACGAGCCCGAAGGTGAGGCCCAGGTACCGATGTGCGGCACCGGCGTGGTGCGCCTGGGTCACCGCATCGGTCAGCAGCGCGCCGCCGGGTCCGGGGACTGCAGCCTTCAAGGTACGCACGATGATGCCGTTCGCACCGCGGCTGCCGAGCGCGCTCGCGAGTCCGACGACCCCGATGATCGACTGCACGAGGACGAGTGACGTCGTGTACGCAAGTGACCGCGCGTGGCTGAAGCCGTCGGCGACCCGCAGGCGAACGAACGCGTCTCGTACGAGCTGGCCGCGGCCGCAGCTACGCAACGTCTGCCGGGCATCGTCGTCCGTCAGCTCCCACGTCTCGGGAACGCTCGACGCCGTGCTCACGTCGGTGTGTCGGGGACGGCGATGGTGATCGACCCGGGGACGACCTCGACGCGAAGCCGCTTCGCCCGCTTGCGCGGACCACCGTCGAGCTCGTAGGGCCACGGGTCGCGCATGCGGATGTCGAACTTCGTGCCGCGTGTCGTGCAGACGAACGGCGACCGCTCGGCGTTGCCACTCGCCGTCCGTGCGAGGGCGCGCGTCCACTGCCAGACGCCACTGGCGGTGACGACACCCAGCTCGAGGATCCCGTCATCGGGTTCGGCGTCGTCGAACGCAGTGACGCCCGCAATGAGCTTTCCGACGTTGCCCACGAGCACGCAGCCCGCCTTCCCGTCGAACCACTTCTTGCCGTCGACCTTGATCCGCACCTTCACGCGGGATGCGCGCAGGTTCCTCGCGCCCGTCCAGAGGTATGCGAGCTTGCCGACTCGATCCTTCATCTTCCGCGGCGCGTCGCGGATCATCAGCGCGTCGAAGCCGGCTCCCGCCATCACCGCGAAATGCTCGCCGTTGACCGTTCCTGTATCGAGGCGCCGGCGGCCGCCGCGAAGCCCGATCGCAACCGCTGCCTCGAGATCCTTGGGGATGCCGAGGTTGGTCGCAAGAAGGTTGGCCGTCCCGGCAGGGAGTATCGCGACTGTCGTTTCGCTGCCGGCAAGCGCGTCGATGCACTGCTGGACCATCCCGTCCCCGCCCCACACGAAGACGAGGCCGGCACCTTCCTTGCATGCCT
>DASQHW010000265.1:0-20488 GCA_035631895.1 Acidimicrobiia bacterium
ATGCCCGACGCCCCGCCGGTGACGAGCGCGGCCCGTCCTTCGAGCTCACCCACGAAGGGCGAAGCTATCGCCGCTCAGTGGAGGGCGGCGATTGCGCCGCGCGCGAACGAGTCGACGAGCGCGGCGTCAACCGGCTCGTACAGCTGACCCGGTGGCGACACCGCCTCGAGCACCGCGACCGGATCATCGCGGCGCCACAAGGGCACCGCGAGCACGGTGCGGCCGCCGACCTCCTTCCGGACGGGCGCGCCGGTGCGCATCGCTTCGACGGCCGGCGCGCCGTCGTCGGTGACGGAATATCCCGGGGTGAGCTCCCGCTCCGCGGCGATCGGCAGCTCTCCGGACGGCCCGACCAACCGCACGCGTGTGCAATCCGCGGGTACGACGTCGGCAAGCGCGGCCGCCAGCCGCCCCGCCCTCAGCCCGACACCTTCCCGCAGGTCCAGTAGCTCCTGGTCGCTCGCGAGCGCACCGGAGTACAGGAGCTCACCCGCAACGACCAGCGTGATGCGTCGCGAGTCGCCGCGTAGCAGGGCGAGGCGCCGGAGATGGCGGTCCTGTTCGATCGCGTACATCGCGAATCCGCCCGCAAGTGCGATCGCAGAGATCTGCAGCACGCCGGCAGACGCGAACGCCGCGTACAAGGCCACGAATCCGCACACGAGCAGCACGCCTGCGATCTGCAGGCGCCGGTGCGCGATCGCGCGGTCCGTCAACGGCTCGTCGGTCGGGAGCCCGACCGAGCGCTCCTCTCGTGCAATCTCACGGTCGAGCGTGGTGACGGTTGCCGGCATGGCTCCCCCTCTGAGTGCCCCGGGCCGTTTCCCGTCTACATCGAGCGATTGGCGCCTCAGACTTGAGCGGCGACCTCGAACACGACGCCGTGATCGCGGGCCAGCCAGACGATGCCGTTGTCGTTCGGGTAGCCGCGGCCCTGGATGTTGAACATCCGCACGTGCTCGGCGCCCATCGGATAGGGCCCCCAGTGCCAGGTCCCGCGGTGCAGGTGCACACATGTGAGGCGCGGGAGCGCGAATGCCCGAACCGCGTCGAAGTGGGCGGGCTGCGAGAAGTCCGCATCCGGCGGGGCAACGACCACGATCGCGTCGTTGTCGAGGGGCATGAGGGTCTGCGTATGCGTGTCGTGCCGGTTGAGCAGCTCGCATCGCAGCCTGCCGGCACGTACCTCGATCTCGTCGAGGGAGTGCCCGATGTAGTTCACCCAGCCGTCGTGCAGGAGGAACTCGAGGTCGGCGGTCGGGTTGCCGTCGCCTTCGTCCGGAGGGAGCACGCCATAGGGCGCGAACGATTCGATCGTCGCTGCTACCGGCTTCAACTCGACGATCCTCGGGTCACCCATCACGCCTCCTGGCGTACGCTTCGGCAAGAGTTTCCCGCGCCGCGGGCGGCCCGGGCCACGTGCCCTGGCACCTCCGGTTGCGGAGCAGCGCGCACACTACGGAGGTTGCGAGATGGATGTGCGGTCGATCGAGGACGTCGCGCCGGTCGTGGAGCACAACGGCACGGTGCCCGTGTGGTGGCTGGTGAACCCACGCGAGATGTTCGAGATCACCAAGGGCGGACACCTGGAGCTCGTGAGCGAGTTCGAAGTTGCGGGCGGGGGTTTCGTGGACCCGCACAACCATCCGACCCACGAGTTCTATTACGTCACGGCCGGCCGCGGGATCATGACGATCGAGGGCGAAGAGCGTGAGATCGGCCAGGGCGATCTCGTGCACATCCCGCCGAATGCCGTGCACTCGCTCAAGCCAGTGAGCGAACACGCGCCGATTCACTGCTTCTGCTTCGCGGTCGGCGTCGACGGCGCGGGAGCCGTCAACTACACCGAGCACTGAGCCCGCGCATGGGCCGGGTGTTGGTGACCCGCCGTCTCCCCGACGGCGGACTCGACCCGCTCGCGGGCCACGAGATCGTCGGGCCGAAGGCGGACGACGCGCCTTACACGCACGACGAGCTCTGCACGCACGTGCGCTCGTGCGACGCGATCGTCTGCCTGCTCACCGATCGCATCGACGCGACCGTGATCGAGGCAGGTGCGAGCTCGCTGCGTGTGATCGCCAACGTCGCGGTCGGCTACGACAACGTCGACGTGCAGGCAGCGCACGCGCGGGGCATCCCGGTGTGCAACACGCCCGGCGTGCTCGACGAGACGACTGCCGACCTTGCGTTCTCGCTGATCCTGGCGGCGTCGCGCCTCACCACGGACGCCGAGCACGACCTGCGTGCCGGCCGCTGGCGCGGGTGGGGCATCACCCAGTACCTCGGGCGCGACGTGCACGGCGCGACGCTGGGGCTCGTCGGCTTCGGACGAATCGCCCGTGCGGTCGCGCGGCGCGCGGAGGGGTTCGGCATGCGTGTGCTGCACCACGCCCGCCGCGACACCAATGACGAGGGTTACATCGCGGATCTCGACGAGTTGCTCGCCGGCGCCGACGTCGTGTCGTTGCACGTGCCCGGAGGTGCCGAGACGCACCATCTCATCGATGCCCGCCGTCTGACATTGATGAAGCCGACAGCGGTGCTCGTGAACACTGCTCGGGGCACGGTCGTCGACGAGGCTGCCCTGGCGGCCGCATTGGGTGCGGGACAGTTGTTCGCCGCCGGGCTCGACGTGTACGAGCGGGAGCCGGAGATCTCGCCGGAGCTGCTGCGCGCCCCGCGTACGGTGTTGTTGCCGCACATCGGGTCGGCATCGCAGGCGACACGCACGCGCATGGCGACGATGGCGACATCGGCGGTCGCGACCGTGTTGGAGGGTGGGACACCGCCGAATATCGTGGCGCTGTGACCGAGAAGGTGCGGGGCGTCGTCGCAAAGGGCATCAAGGAACCGGTTGCCGTCGAAACGATCGTCGTGCCCGATCCCGGACCCGGCGAGGTGAAGGTTCGCGTGCAGGCATGCGGCGTGTGCCACACCGATCTTCACTATCGCGAGGGCGGCATCGGCACCGACTTCCCCTATCTGCTCGGCCACGAAGCCGCCGGCGAGGTCGAAGCCGTCGGCGCCGGCGTCACGAACGTCGCGCCCGGTGACTTCGTCGTCTTGAACTGGCGGGCAGTGTGCGGCGAGTGCCGCGCGTGCAGGCGCGGACGGCCGTGGTACTGCTTCAGCACCCACAATGCGCAACAGAAGATGACACTTGCGGACGGCACCGCGCTGTCTCCGGCACTGGGCATCGGCGCGTTCGCAGAGAAGACCGTCGTCGCCGCCGGGCAGGCGACGCCCGTTGACGCGAAGGCGGACGCCGCCGCCGCCGGACTCCTCGGTTGCGGAGTGATGGCGGGGTTCGGTGCGGCGACGTATACGGGTGAGATCGGCCGTGACGACACGGTGGCGGTGTTCGGGTGCGGTGGCGTGGGCGACGCCGCGATCGCCGCGGCCCGGCTCGCGGGCGCCCGGACCATCATCGGCGTGGACGTCGACGCGCGCAAGCTCGAGTGGGCAATCGGCTTCGGCGCGACGCACACCGTCGACGCGTCGAAGGAAGACCCGGTCGACGCCATCCGCGCGCTCACCGACGGGAACGGCGCCGATCTGTGCATCGAGGCCGTGGGTCGTCCCGAAGTGTTGAAGCAGGCGTTCTACGCGCGTGATCTTGCGGGCACAGTCGTGCAGGTGGGCGTGCCGACGCCGGACATGGCGTTGCCGGACATCCCGATGATCGACTTCTTCGGCCGGGGTGGCGCGCTGAAGCCGAGCTGGTACGGAGACTGCCTGCCGAGCCGGGACTTCCCGACACTCATCTCGCTGTACCTCCAGGGGCGCTTTCCACTCGACAAGTTCGTCTCGGAGACGATCACACTCGACGACGTCGAAGATGCGTTCCACAAGATGGAGCGCGGCGAGGTGCTTCGGTCGGTCGTCGTGCTCTAGGAAGATCGCCGAGAACCGCTGACACGCTCGACTGGTCTACGCCCGGGGTTGGTCGCGGTCGACCGGCGCGTCGTCGAGGCCGAGCAGCTCCAACGTGGTGCGCCCGGCCCTCAGTTGCTCGAAGTAGTGCTGCTCCCGCTCGGCGCGTGTCGCGCCGGCCACGCGTATCTCTTCGAGCCGGGCCCGCGGGACGACGGTGACACCGTCGGTGTCGCCGACGATCCAGTCGCCCTCGTCGACGTCGACATCGCCGACGAGCGCGCGGCCACCGATGCGGCCCGGCTGCACCTTGGTCGCGCCGCGCAACGCGATCATCGCCGAGAACACCGGGAAGCCGTGTGCGTGCAGCGCGTCGACGTCGCGAACGCCGCCGTCGATCACGAGGCCGGCGATACCGCGCGCTTCGGCAGCGGTTGTGAGCACCTCACCCCAGTATCCCCGAGCCGGTTCGAGGCCGACGCTCACCACGAGCACCGACCCCGCAGGTGCTTCGGCAACCGCGACGTGGATCGCGAGATTGTCGGCCGTGCTGCACGCGACAGGGAATGCAGGACCGGTGACCCGTGCGCCGGGCCATACGGGGCGGATGCGCGGTGCCATCGGACGACCGCCGCTCTCGCCGAGCGTGGCGGCACCGAGAGCTGCGAATGTGGATGCGAGGTCGTTGGTCATGTGTCGCTGCTTGGCGGAGGGCGAGGGATTTGAACCCTCGAGGGGACTTATCACCCCCTACTCGCTTAGCAGGCGAGCACCTTCGGCCACTCGGTCAGCCCTCCGGAGCCATCGATTATACGGCGGTGCATCGAGACCGGCGGCGAGCGACTTCCCACGTTTGGTCACGCGCCATCGGTCACTCGATGCCGCGGCGACGGCGGGGATCGTGGCCCCGAGACGGGTACGGTCGTGTCGTGACACCGGTCGAGGCCCTCGAACGGATCGCGGAGCTGCTCATCCGCGGCCGCGCGGCCGTGTACCGGGCGCAGGCCTTCCGGCGGGCGGCGCGCGAGATCGCACGCGTCGACGACGCGGAACTGCGCTTCCTCGCGGACAGCGGCCGTCTGCAGGAACTCCCGGGTGTGGGCGACAAGACCGCCGCCGTGATCGCCGAGGCGCTCGAGGGGAAGACGCCCGAATACCTGCAGAAGCTGCTCGCCACCGCAGACGATCACACCGACGCGGGTGAGGCACTACGCGTGCAGCTCAAGGGCGACCTCCACGTGCATTCCGACTGGTCCGATGGTGGGCACACGATTCGCGCGATGGCCGAGAAGGCCCGCGCGCTCGGCCACGAATACTTCGCGCTCACGGATCATTCGCCGCGTCTCACGATCGCGAACGGGTTGTCGGCGGACCGCTTGCGTGAGCAGCTCGACGTCGTCGAGGAGGTGAACGAGGAGCTCGCGCCGTTCCGGATCCTGACCGGGGTCGAGGTCGACATCCTGGAGGACGGTGCGCTCGATCAGTCAGAGGAGCTCCTCGCGCGGGTCGATGTCGTCGTCGCGAGCGTGCACTCGAAACTTCGGATGGAACCCGTTGCGATGACCCGACGCATGGTCGGCGCGATCGCGAGCCCGCACAGCGACGTGCTCGGTCACTGCACTGGCCGGCTGCTGACCGGCCGGGGCCGTCCGAAGTCGCAGTTCGACCACGACGTCGTGATCGAAGCGCTGCGCACCTTCGACACCGCACTCGAGGTCAACTGCCGTCCGGAACGCCTCGACCCACCACGTGACCTCCTGCGGAAGGCCGTCGAGGCGGGCGTCAAGGTTGCGATCTCGACAGACGCCCATGCGACCGACCAGCTGGACTGGCAGCCGTACGGCACGGATCGTGCCGCCGAGTGTGGCGTCACGGCCGAGGGGGTTGTCAACGCCTGGTCGGCGGACGACCTGCTCGCGTGGTGCGCGTCACATCCGACGCCGTGATGCCGGGCACGGTGTGCGTGCACGCCGTCGGATCGCTCAGTCGCACACGACGATCGCTGCTTCCCATGGTTCGAGGTGCAATGCCTCGGCGACCGGTTCGTCGTCACGCGACCTGATCGTCGAGATGCGGATTGCGCCGGGCCCGACGCCTGCGACGTCGGCGGGTGCATCCGAGATGTTGCACGCGACGACCAGCCGGTCGCCGCGCCGCCAGGCCCATACGCGGTCATCGGACGCGGGAAGCGTCTCATAGTTTCCGGTCCGGAACTCCGGCAGGGCGTTCCGCAGGCGGATGAGATCGCGCGTCAGTGTGAGCATCGAGTCAGGATCATTGCGTTGCGCCTCGACGTTGATCGTGCGGTAGTCGCCGTACGGCAGCCAGGGTTCGACGCCCGGCTCGCTGAAGCCCGCACCGTTTTCCGCCGTCCACTGCATCGGAGTTCTCTCGGGGTCGCGACCCAAGCGTGGACCATGGAACTTGCCGACGGGGTCGAGCACACGCTCGGGCGGCACGTCCGTGTCGGTCATGCCGATCTCGTCGCCGTAGTAGAGGAACGGCGTGCCCCGGAGGCCCATGAGCATCACCATCACCGTGCGCGCGCGTGCCGGATCGTTGTCGGCCCAGCGGCTCGGGAAGCGATGCGTGTCGTGGTTGCCGGCCGTCCACACCGGCCACGCGTTCGCCGGCACGAGTTGTTCGGCAGTTTCGATCGCCGTGCGCAACTCGGGTGCATTGAAGCGCGCGTGTATCAGCATGAAGTTGAACGCGAGATTGAGCTCGTCTCCGTTCCCGTAGAACGACGCGTACTGCTCCGGTTCCAACACGTACGTCTCGCCGATGAGCGCACGTGGTGGGTCGTAGCTGTCGGCCAGCTTGCGCCAGCGCCGCAGCACGTCGTGCACCTCGGGCCGGCACGCGTTGTACGTCGTCCGCTGCCCTCGGAGCTGGACGTACCAGTGGTCGTCCTTCGTCGACGGCGGGTTGTCGCGCAACTGCGCGTCCTTCACGATCGAGTGTGCAACGTCGATGCGGAACGCGGCCACACCGCGGTCGAACCAGAAGCGGAGGATGTCGTCGAACGCGTCCCGCACCTCGGGGTTCCACCAGTTGAGATCGGGCTGCGAGGGCAGGAATTGATTCAGGTAGTACTGGCCGGTGTGCTCGTCGAACGTCCACGCAGGCTGCCGAGGGTCGAACGCCATGGTCCAGTTGTTCGGCGGTGAGCCGTCCGCCTTGGGATCCGCCCACACGTACCAATCGCGATGTCTTGCAGTCCGCGACGACTTCGCGTCGAGGAACCATGCGTGCCGGTCACTCGTGTGATTCGGAACGAGGTCCATGATCACGCGGATGCCGCGCTCGGCAGCTTGCGCGATGAGCTCGTCCGCATCGGCGAGCGAGCCGAGCGCGGGGTCGACGTCCACGTAATCGGCAACGTCGTAGCCCCAGTCCTCGTTGGGCGACGGCATGACGGGATCGCGCCAGATGCCTTCGACGCCGAGCCACGCGAGATGGTCGAGCCGCTCGGTGATCCCGCGGAGGTCGCCCACCCCGTCGGCGTTCGTGTCCATGTAGGAGCGCGGATAGATCTGGTAGAGCACGCCGTCGCGCCACCAGGTGCGTCCGGGCTCGTCGGCAGGCATCTCGGGCATCGCGGGGACGCTATCTGTCTCTCGTGTTTGGACGCTCAGCCCGCCGGAGGACCGGAGGAGGGCTGAGCGTCCAATCAGTTGGCAGCAGCTGCGGGTGCGCCGACGGCGAGGGACCACATGTGGGCGTACGCGCCGCCGCGGGCGAGCAGTTGATCGTGTGACCCGTCCTCGACGACGCGGCCCCGGTCGATGACGACGATGCGGTCCGCAAGCTTCGCGGTCTGCAAACGGTGCGCGATCAGGATCGTCGTGCGCCCGTGCGCCGCGATTCCCATCGCGGCCTGCACCTTCGCCTCGGTCTGCAGGTCGAGGTTCGACGTCGCTTCGTCGAGCAGCAGGATCGCGGGGTCCACCAGGTGGGCCCGCGCCAGCGCGATCAGCTGACGCTGGCCCGACGACAGTGAACGGCCGCGCTCGCTGACCCACTGCAAGTAGCCGCCGGGCAACGACGCGATGAACTCGTGGGCACCGACAGCGCGGGCCGCGGCCTCCACCTCGGCATCCGTGGCCGACTCCCGCCCGTACGCGATGTTGTCGCGGATCGTGCCCGAGAACAGGAACGCCTCCTGCGGGACGACACCGAGCTGCTGATGGAACGCGACCTGGTCGTATTCGTTCACCGGTACGCTGTCGACGCACACCGTGCCGGCAGTCGGATCGTAGAAGCGAGCGACGAGCTTCACGACCGTGGATTTGCCGGCGCCGGTCTCACCGACCAACGCGACGGTCTCCCCGGGCGCGATGTGCACGTCGACACCGCGCAGCGCGTCGTCGATCGCGTTCGCATAGCGGAAGCGCACGGCCTGGAGCTCGACGTCGCCGCGCAGCCGGGGCACGGCAACCGGCGACGCGGGCGGGGGTACGGTCGTCGGCGTCTCGAGCAGCTCGGTGATGCGCGACACGGCGACGCTTGCCTGCTGATAGGAGTCGAACACCTGCGACAGCTGTTGGATCGGCGCGAAGAAGAGGTTCAGGTACAGCAGGAAGGCGATCAGCTCGCCGACCGTCAACGAGCCGTTGGCGACGAGCACACTCGCCGCCCCGAGCACCACACACACGGCGATATCCGACAGGAAGTCCACGAACGGGAAGTAGGTGGCGACGAGCCGCTGCGCGCGCACCCTGGCGTCCCGGTAGCCGGCCGCGACTTCCTCGAATTGCTCCTGGTTGCGTTCCTCGCGCACGAATGCCTGTGACACCCGAACGCCGGACAACCCCTCCTGGAGGTTCGCGTTCACGGCAGCGATCCGCTCCCGCGCCGTTTCGTAGGCCCTCGAGGACGCGTTGCGGAACCAGATCGTCGCGACCGCGAGCGGCGGCAGGATGCTCGCGGTCACGAGTGCGAGGCGAGGATTCATGATCGCGAGCGCGATCCCGACGCCGAGGAACGTCACGAGGTTGACGAGCGCGTTCACGAGGCCGTTCTGCAAGAGCTGCGACAGCGCATCTATGTCGGTCGTCATGCGGGTCATGATGCGGCCGGCCATCTCGTTCTCGTAGTAGTCGACGCCAAGGCGTTGGAGATGCGCGAAGACCTTGATCCGCAGCGCGTGCAACAGCCGTTCCGAGGTGCGACCCATGACGCGCGCCTCGGCCCACATGATCCACCAGTCGAGGAGCGCAACCACGAGGAACGCGATCGAGGCCGCCCACACGGCCCGCATCGCGTGGTTCGTGATGCCGCTGTCGACGCCGTACCGCACGAGGATCGGCCCGGCGAGGGTGCACAACGCGTCGAATGCGACCAACGCCATGCCGACGAGCAGCCACCGGCGATAGCGCTTCAAGAACCGGAAGAACCGGAATGCGCGCACGGGCGACGCTTCCGTCGCGACATCGACGTGCGGGTCCGCCGTTGCAGGGGGCAGCGCGTCCACCTGCGCCAGGAGCTCGGGTGTCGGCGCGAGCGCGCCGCCCATCCCACCCATCCAGTTGCCACCACCGCCGCCGCCTCCGCCCATGCGCATCTGCGCGGCACTTGCCGGCCGCGTTGCGTCCGCGATCTGCGCGTCGCGAAGCTCCTCGGCGTCGAGGCCCCGCCATGCCGACGGGGTGATCCCGCCGACCTGCCGTTCGTCGCCGTCGAGCACGACCTCGGGCGCGTCGAGGCCTTCGGCGTCGTCGCCCGGCCCGGAGAGCAGCATGCGGAACAGCGGACAGCGCGCCCACAACTCGTCGTTGGTGCCGCTGTCGAGCACGCGGCCCTTGTCCACCACCGCGATCCGGTCCGCGAGCGAGAGCGTGGACCGCCGGTGCGCGATGAGGATCGTGGTGCGGCCACGCGCGATGCGCCGCAGTGTGGCGTGGATCTCCTCCTCGATGCGCGCGTCCACCGACGATGTTGCGTCGTCGAGCAGGAGGATCCGAGGATCGGAGAGCAACGCGCGCGCGAGCGCAACCCGCTGGCGCTGTCCGCCCGAGAGCGTGAGCCCCTGTTCACCCACGATTGTGTCGTAGCCCTGCGGCAGGCGCTCGATGAACTCGTGCGCTTCGGCCGCACGCGCTGCGGCCTCGATCTCGGCGCGGGTGGCGTCGGGTCGCCCGAACGCGATGTTGCTCGTGATCGTGTCGGAAAACAGGAATGAATCCTCGAACACGACACCGATGCTGCGCCGCAACGACTGCAACGTCACGTCCCGCACGTCGACGCCGTCGAGCGACACCGTGCCGTCGTGCACATCGTAGAACCGCGGCAGGAGCAGTCCGAAGGTCGACTTCCCCGATCCCGAGCTTCCCACCAACGCGACCGTCTCGCCGGGCGCAACCGTCAACGAGAACCCTCGCAGCACCGGGTCGGTCGACGTGTACCCGAACGTCACGTCGTCGAACTTCACCTGGCCCTGTTCGACCTTCAGCGCGTGCGCCCCCGGTCGTTCTTGCACCATCGGGGTCGAGTCGAGCAGGTCGAAGATCCGCTCGGCTCCCGCGCGCGCGAGCTGTCCGACCGTGAGGATCGCGGCCAGCTGGCGTACCGGCGGCGTGATCAACAGCATGTAGGTGGAGAACGCCAGGAACGTCCCGTAACTGATGCTGCCGTTCACCGCGAGCCAGCCGCCGAGAGCGAGCACGGCCACCTGACCGAACGCAGGGATCGTCTGCATCGCCGGCTGAAGGCGTGCCTGGATGTCGACGAGCCGAACCCGCGCCGCGTACATCCTCCGTGAGCGGCCGGCGAGCCGGTCGACCTCCCGCGCCTCCTGACCGAACCCCTTCACGACGCGGACACCCGTGACGTCCTCTTCGACGACGTTGGCGACGTCACCGGCCTTCTGCTGCGCGTCCCAGCTCGCCGGGAACACCGACGTCCGCAGCTTCATCGCAGTGAGGAGCAGCGCGGGGGCGACGGCGAGCATCACGAGCGCCAACGGCGGCGAGAGCCAGAACATCGCACCGAGCGAGACCACGAACAGCAAGACGTTCGCGGTGCCGATCGGCAGGAACTGCAAGAAGCCCTGTATCAGCGTGACATCCGAGGAGGCACGGCTCACGAGCTGGCCGGTCTGCAGTTCGTCGTGACGCGCGAAGTCGAGTCGTTGCAGCTGGCGGAAGATCGCAGTCCGGAGATCGTGCTGCACGTCGAGCGCGATGCGACCTCCTCGGAATCGGCGGAAGTACGCGCAGACGAAGGTCGCGACTCCCATCGCGATCATCAACGCGAGCCACGGCGCGAGCGGTCGCCGGTGATGGGTGATCACGTCGTCGACGACGACCTTCTGCACCACCGGCAACAGGGATTGAATGAGCTGGCCGCCGATCGCGACCCCAAAGGCGACGTACGCGTTCTTCTTGTGCGGCTTCATGTAGCCGACGAGGCGTCGGATCCATCCGCGTTTCTTCGGGGTGGCGCGGCTCAAGAACGCACCTCTCCCCGCAGCCGGGCCTCCATACGGGCGGCCAGCGCGTCGTCGAGGTCGGCGAGCGCCGTCAGCACGCCGTCACGATCGCGTGCGTAGCCGAAGATGCGGTCGAGCACCTCGGCCATCGTCCGCTCCACGACCCGCAATGCCTGCTGCCCCGGCTTCGTGAGCGTGAGCCGGATCGACCGGCGATCGCCCTCCACCGACGCCCGCTCGATGCACCCGCGTTCGACGAGCCCGTCGACGATCGCGGTGATCGTCGGCTTGGCCACCGCCAGACGTTCGGCCAGCAACGACGACCGTTCGTCGCCCGCCGCCACGAGTGCCAGCACGCGGTATTGCGCGAGCGTGAGCTCGCCCTCACCGGCGGCGCGCTCGAGGGCTCGGGCCGAAAAGGCCAGCGCCCGGGCCGCACGCGTGAGGTCGGAATCCGTCATGGGACAAGGATACCGAACCATTAGGGACCCGAACTATCCCCGTCCCCGCCGTGGCAAGATTCACGCGATGAGCTGCGCGATCGGCGTCGACGTCGGCACCACCAACGTGAAGGCCGCCCTCGTGGCCGACGACGGCACGCTGGTCGCAAGCGCCCAACGCCCGCTGCACACAGAGATGCAGGGTGAGATCGCCGAACAGGACGCCGGCGCGATGTGGACGCAGCTCGCGGACGCCGTGCGCGAGATCACCGCGTCCCACCCCGCCGAAGCCGCGAGCGTCATTGCCTTCGGCGTCTGCACGCAATACTCGTCGATCGTCCCCATCGACGAGCGTGGGCACCCGGTCGCGCCGATGCTGATGTGGCAGGACCAGCGTGGCACCGACCACTGCTTCGACATCATGAGCCGCGACGAGGGCGCGTTCATGACCTGGGTCGAGCGGCACGGCATCCCGACGATCGGCAGCGGCCTCTCGCTCGGTCACATCCTGTACGTGCAGCACGACCGCCCGGACGTTCACGCGCGCACAGCCGCGTACGTCGAGCCGATGGACTATGTGACCGCGCGTGCCACCGGGCGCATCACGGCGAGCCAGCACAGCACCTACATGTTCCAGTTGTGCGACAACCGCACGCTCGGGGCGACCGCGTACGACGATGACCTCGTGAAGCTCGCAGGCGTGGATCCGGCGCGGCTGCCGGCGCTCGTACGGGTCGACGAAGCCGTCGCGCAGCTGCTCCCCGAGGTTGCCTCCGAGCTCGGGCTGCCCGCCGGAGTGACGGTCTATGCGGGGACGAACGACACCGTCACGGTGGCTGTGGCCGGGGGGGCGTTCGTCGACGGCCGCGCCGGGCTCGCGATCGGCACGACGAGTGTGCTCGTAGACGCCGTCGACGACTTCCGTGTCGACCTTGACCACCAGCTGTTCTCGATGCCCGGTCCGTACGCCGACCGGTACGTCGTGTGCGCGGAGAACGGCCTCGGCGGCAAGGTCCTCGAGCACGTGCTGCAGAACATGGTGTACGTGGCCGACGAGCTCGGTGACCACCGCGTCGATGATGCGTTCGCCTCGCTCGATCCGCTGCTGCGCGCGACTGCGCCGGGCGCGGGCGGCGTGATGTTCCTCCCGTGGTTGAACGGGTCGCTCGCACCGGGTGGCGACGCCAACATGCGCGGAGGCTTCGTGCACATGTCCCTCGGCACGACTCGTCGTGACATGCTGCGGGCGGTCGCCGAAGGTATCGCTCACAATCTGGCGTGGCTCCTGCCGCACGTCGAGCGCTTCACGGGTGCCGCGATCGAGGAGGTGGCGTTCGTGGGCGGCGCGGCCCGCTCGCCGGCGTGGTGCGGAATCCTCGCCGACGTGCTCGCGCGTCCCATCACCGCGGTGAACGCCCCCGATCGGTCGGTCGCTCGCGCGACGGGACTCCTCGCGCTGCAACGTCACGGCGTGCTGAACCGGGCGGATCTCGACGAGATCACGTCCGGCCAGCGGTACGAGCCCGCTGCCGCGCACCGCGAGCGGTACGCCATCCGGCAAGCGCAGTTCGAGGCCGCGTATGCGGCGCTCCTTCCCATCAGCGAGGCGCTCCAATGAGTAGCTCATATCCCTACGCGCAGACACACGACGTGATTCGCGGCATGCCGTCCGAGGGGCGCGCACACGCGTCGATCTTGCAGGAGCTCGAAGGGTTCGCCCGGGACGAGGACCGCATGTGGGAGACCGGGAAATGCTCGGGCACCATGTACTGCGGCGACCACGAGCACTACGAGTTCATGGGTCGCGCGTTCGAGCTGTTCGCGCACGTCAACGCGTTGCAGCGAGACATGTGCCCGAGCATGACCAAGTTCGAGGGCGAGATCATCGCGATGACCCTCGACCTGCTGCACGCCGACGCAGTGACGGGCGCCGAGCCGGCCGGTCTCGTGACATCCGGCGGTAGCGGCAGCATCCTGCACGCGGTGCTCGCGTACCGCGAGCACGGTCGCCAGCGCGGCATCGACCGGCCGAACTTCCTCAAGCCCGAGACCGCGCACCCGGCGTTCGACAAGGCATGCCACCTGCTCGGCGTCGAGTGCCGGCGCGTTCCGGTCGATCCCAAGACGACGCTCGCCGACGTCGACGCGATGGCGTCCGCCATCGACGGGAACACGATCGCAATGGTCGGCTCGGCGTGCAACTACGGCTACGGGACGATCGATCCGATCACGGAGATGTCCGACGTCGCCCTGGAGAAGGGCATCGGCCTGCACGTCGACGGATGCCTCGGCGGTTTCATCCTGCCGTGGGGACAGGAGCTCGGCTACGACATCCCGGTCTTCGACTTCCGCATCCCCGGCGTCACGAGCATCTCCGCCGACACGCACAAGTACGGCTACGGATTCAAGGGAACCTCCGTGCTCGCGTTTCGCGACAAGGCCTTGCGCAACGGCCAGTACTTCTTCATCACCGACTGGAGCGGCGGCAAGTACGCGTCGCCGGGCATCGAAGGCTCACGCTCGGGCGGGCTGCTGGCCGCGACGTGGGCGGCGATGGTGAGTATGGGGCGCGAGGGCTACCTGCGCTACGCGCGTCAGATCTTCGAGACGGCCTTCGCGATGCAGGATGCCGTGCGGTCACACCCCGAGCTCCGGGTCATGGGAGCCAATCCCACCTTCTGCTTCAGCTTCACCAGCGACGCGTTCGACATCTATCACGTCAACGACTTCATGCGGACGAAGGGTTGGCGGTTCAACGGTCAGCAGTATCCCAACTCGATACACATGGCGGTCACGCGCCCGCAGACGCAACCGGGCGTGGTCGACGCGTTCACACGCGATCTCGCGGACGCCGTGCAGTACGCGCACGCGCACAAGGACGACAAGCCGGCGACCGGCGCCGTGTACGGCGGCATCGAGGGCGGCATGACGTCCGAGGCCGACGAGTTCATTCGCTCGGTGATGGCCGACATGCTCGACAAGCAACAGGGCGTCCCCCGGGAAACCTGACAAGCCTCACATCCAAATCCCAGCGTTCAGTGGTCTCGTGGTCGAAATGTTCCACGTCATGTACATCGGGCGCGAGTTGCGCAGGCGCGCCGGCCGCACGGTGCTCACCGCGTTGGGCCTCGCCGTCGGCGTCGGGCTGGTGATCGGGATCATCGGGGTGTCGCAGGGTCTGGACGACGCACAGAGCCACGCCCTCGCGCCGCTGAAGTCCGTGGGCACCGACATCCTCGTCACCCGTGTGGCAGGCACCTCCGCGTCGGGGTCGGCATCGACGACCACGACGACCGCCCCGAGTGACGGTGGGCCGTTCGGAGGCGGCGGCGGCAGAGGTGGCGGTGGCTTCTTCGGCGGTGGCGGGCGCAACAGCCAGTTGAACACCCAGGACGCGAACGCGCTGCTGAACGAGAACAGCAACGTCGTGACCGACCTGTCGAAGCTCGGCAAGGCAGGCACGAAGTTCACGCACGACTTCTTCCTGTCGGCCACGCTGATCTCGTTTCCGCAGGACGCGGTGAGTGCCGTGGCGAAGATCCCCGGCGTCGCGAGTGTGGCTCCGGGGCTCGTCCAGAGGGTGCAGCACGAGACCGGGACGGTCCCGAACATCGTCGCGTCGATCAAGACCGGCGGGCAGACCTACACGCAGACGACTCGGCCCGCGCCGATGACCGACGCCGAGCGGTCGGCGTTCAGGCAATGCCTCCAGGCGAAGGGCGTCCAGATCGGGATTCCCGGCGGTTCCGACACCGGAGGCGGTGGTGGCCGCCCGGCCGGCGGTGGCGGTGGGTTCGGCGGTGGTGGGATCCGCAGCAACCCTGCATTCGAAGACTGCCTGCCGCAGCGGTTCCAGCAATTCCAGGCGCAGTTCACGGTGCCGCTCGAAACGATCAATCAAGTCGTGAACCCGCCCAGCACGGACATCACGAACACGACGTACAACGCCGCGGGTGTCGACCCGACGAACCAGCACGAGGGTCTCGTCACCGTCGACCAGCTGACAAAGGGGCGTTGGCTCTCGCCGGGGGCGCCGAACGAGGTGCTGCTCAACGTCGCCTATGCGAACACGAAGAACCTCGCGATCGGCTCGAAGCTGACGATCAACGGCACGAGCTATGACGTCGTGGGCCTCGTACAACCCACGCTTACGGGCAGCACTGCCGACGTGTACTTCCCGCTCACCACGCTCCAGAAGCTCGCGTCGAAGCAGAATCGCGTGACGCAGATCCTCGTAAAGGCAAACGGCTCCGGCGATGTCGACAAGGTCGCCGCCGCGATCAAACAGCAGCTCCCGGGCGCCGAGGTCGTGACGACGAAGTCGCTTGCCGACCAGGCGTCGGGCAGCTTGAAGGACGCGCACGACCTGACGAGCCGGTTCGGCGGCGTCCTGGCCGTGATCGTGCTGGTCGCGGCGTTCATCATCGCGGTGCTCCTCACGCTGTCCTCGATCGCCAAGCGCGTCCGGGAGATCGGCACACTGCGTGCGATCGGGTGGTCGAAGGCGCGTGTCGTGCGCCAGCTCCTCGGCGAGACGCTCGGCATCGCCGTCGTCGGCGCGGTGCTGGGCCTGCTCATCGGGTGGGGCGCGTCGGCTGCCGTCGACCATTCGTCGACGAAGCTCACCGCGACCACACCTGGCGTCGCGGGCACGGCGAGCGGCAGTGCAGGTGCGATCATCGGAGTCGCGCAGAGCACGGCGCAGACGACCACCAAGGTCGCGCTCAGCGCGCCGCTGCACGTCTCGACGCTGCTGCTCGGCATCGTGTTCGCGCTGATCGGCGGTCTCATCGCAGGCCTGGTTGGAAGCTGGCGGGCGGCGCGCCTCCCGCCCGCCGCGGCCCTGAGAAACATCGGATGACCAGCGACATGCTCTATGAATTGACCGCGGTCGAGCGCGCGTATGGCTCCGGGGCGCGAGCCGTACGTGCGCTCGACAAGATCGACCTCACGGTCGCAGCAGGAGAGTTCCTCGCAATCGAGGGACCCAGTGGTTCGGGCAAGAGCACGCTGCTGCAGCTTCTGGGCGCACTCGACCGTCCGACGGGTGGATCGCTCGTGTTCGACGGCCGCGAGCTCTCGCAGCTCGACGATCGCGCACTCACGCAGCTCCGATCGCGCGACATCGGCTTCGTGTTCCAGTCCTTCAACCTGATCCCGACGCTCACCGCGGCAGAGAACGTCGAGACCGCGTTGGTCCCGCTGCGACTCGGTCGCGCTGCGCGCCGATCACGCGTTGCGGAGCTCCTCGCCCGCATCGGCTTGGCGGACCGTGCGACGCACCTTCCGTCGCGCTTGTCGGGAGGTGAGCAACAGCGGGTCGCCATCGCCCGGGCGCTCGCCAACGAACCCCGCGTCATCCTCGCCGACGAGCCGACCGGCAACCTCGACAGCGCCACATCGGACGAGATCGTCCGCACGCTCCGTGGGCTGTCGGCCGAGCACGGCGTGACGGTGATCGTCGTCACCCATGCCGAGGAGGTCGCCCGGCTCGCCGAACGCCGGGTGCGATTGCGGGACGGCCGGGTCGTCGGCCCCGACGCTCCCGCGGTCCTCGCAGTGCCGGGCCGCCCGGACGTCCCGATCGCCGAGGTCGACGAGGCCGGACCGGCCTGATGCCGCATCGGGGTGTGAATCCCGTAGACTGCTTTTCAAGCATCCGCTGAGCCTGGGCGCTGCAGCCGCGCCACGCAGAGTGCTCACCGGAGGCCTGCGGGGCCGCTGGTACTGGGTACCGGCGGTTCTTTCACGATCAGCGAGGGAGTCCCATTGGCCACCCGACGAACGACCTTCGACAAGCGAGAGCGTGAGCGGTCCAAGCAGGCGAAGGCAGCCGCGAAGCGCGCCCGCCGCCAGGACAAGTCCGATGATCCCGAGATCACGACGTCCGAGGGCAACGATGGCGGATTCACGACGGAATCACTGTTGAAGCGCATCGAGGAGCTCCACGAGGCATACGACGCGGGGCGGATCTCGTTCGAGGACTTCGACGAACAGAAATCGGAGCTCGTCGACCGCCTCGCGATCTGCCTGGCCGAGTAGCCCGGCGCGCCCCGCGCCGCGCACCGCACAGCGGGCCGAGGCGCCCGTCATCAGTGCGGGGGTGGCAGCTCGAACGGGCCTTCGCCACTCGCCGCGAGCCTTTCGAGCTCGTCGATGGCGTGCATCGCCGCGGCGGCCGCCACCGGGTATTGGCCTGGTACGCCGAGGGCGTGGAACTCGTCTTCATCGAGGCGGGTGATCACGGCGCGGTCGGCTGAGACCCAGAGATCGAGCTCCAGATCGACCGACACCAGCACGTCACCGTCGATCTCTGCCGGTCGAGCCGCATCGCAGTACCAGCCCTTGAACACTCCGTTCGCGCCGCGGATCGCCTTGACCGAGTACCAGCGGTCGCGCCAGTAGTGCTCGGTCCAGACGTCGCCGAGATCGAGGACGACAAAGCCCAGATCGTGCGGTGCGGCCGCCGCGAATTCCGCTTGCACGACGACATGGTTTCCGTCGTCGGCCAGCACGACCGCGCGGTACTCGAGAAGTCCGTTGTGCGTCACGAGTCGCACGAGGAGTCGTTGGAGATCGCTTCGTTCACTCATGGTCGTCAAGGAACCATCGCGAGTGCCGGTAAAGAAGCGGTAAATCGCGCACTGCTCCGGTTGTACCGATCAGCGGTCCGCGCCACACGACACGGTACGCTTTCGCGTCGTGAAACGCATTGGCGTCCTCATCGTGGCGTACAACGCTGCGTCGACATTGGCATCGGTACTCGATCGAATTCCCCGCGACTTTGCGGGTCGGATCACGAAGATCGTCGTCAACGACGACTACAGCGACGATGCCACCCATCTTGTCGGTCTCGGATATCAGCAGCTGGAGCCGTC
The DNA here is from genome assembly GCA_035631895.1 of Acidimicrobiia bacterium. Lineage (GTDB taxonomy): Bacteria > Actinomycetota > Acidimicrobiia > IMCC26256 > PALSA-610 > DASQHW01. The sequence goes on from DASQHW010000265.1 coordinate 18,624, forward strand.
CCTGCCGCTCGAAGTGATACGTCACCCGCGCAACCTCGGCTACGGCGGTAACCAGAAGGCCGGGTATCAATGGGCCATCGCGCACGACCTCGACATCGTCGTGCTGTTGCACGGCGACGGTCAGTATGCCCCGGAGATGCTCCCCGACATCGTGGCGCCACTCGAACGCGACGAAGCCGACGCGGTCTTCGGCTCGCGAATGCTCGAAAAAGGAGCTGCGCGTAAAGGCGGGATGCCGTTGTACAAGCTGGTGGGCAATCGCATCCTGACCAAATTCGAGAACAGAGTCGCCGGCCTCGATCTCACCGAGTGGCATTCGGGGTACAGGGCGTACAGCGTTGCTGCACTCAAGGAAATCCCGTTCGAGCAAAACAGTGACGGATTCGCGTTCGACACAGAGATCATTCTCCAGTTGCACGAGGCGGGGAAACGCATCACGGAGATCCCCATTCCGACGTATTACGGCGACGAGATCTGCTACGTCAACGGCATGCGATACGCCGGCGACGTCACGCGAGACGTGCTGCGATACCGCGCTCACAAGATCGGCTTGGGCTCCGGAGAAATGGCCTTCGCCACACGCGAGTACGAGCTCAAGGAAGAGGCTGAGACATCGCACCAACGGATCGTCCGATGGCTCGAGCGGCGGCCCCCCAGCCGGATCCTCGATCTCGGCTGCGCCGACGGACGGCTCGGCGAGATGCTGCGCGCCTGCGGCCACGACGTCACGGGCGTCGACGTCTCGAAGGCCGACGGCGTCGGCGAACGGCTGAACTCGTTCATCGAGGCAAACCTCGAAGAAGGAGTCCCGGCTGAGGTCGGCAGCGACTACGACGTCGTGCTGGCCGCCGACATCCTCGAACATGTCCGCCGGCCCGGCCGTCTGCTCGTGCAGGCGCAGCAGGCGCTGCACCCGCGGGGCACGGTGATCACGAGCATCCCGAACTTCGCGCACTGGTACCCGCGCGCACGCGTGGCGCTCGGGCGCTTCGACTACGACCGGCGCGGGATCCTCGACGCCGATCACGTCCGCTTCTTCACCCGTCGCAGCTTCGAACGTCTCGCGTCGAGCTCGGGGCTCTCGGTGCGGCGACGCGAAACCATCGGCCTGCCCATCGAAGCATTCAACCGTGGCGCCATCGCCGAAGGCGGCCACCACACCGCCATGAGCGCGATCGGGGCGATCGAGCACGTCGCGGTCGCAGCGTGTCCCACGTTGTTCGGTTTCCAGTTCCTCTACGAGCTCGAGCCGGCCCGCGACACCGCGCGGGTCTGAACCGAACGACACGCTCGCTCCCGCCTCTTCGAGACGATGCGGGTACGCTGCCCGGCCGTGCCGGCGTGGCAAGCGATCGAAGCGGCGGAGCCGGAGTTCGCGCGTCGGGTGCGGCGACTGTTCGACGCCGGTCGCCACAAGACGATCGCGACGCTGCGCGCCGACGGCTCGCCCCGGATCTCGGGCATCGAATGTGAGTTCACGGACACCGATCTGCGATTCGGGTCGATGCCCGCCGCACGCAAGGGCGCAGATCTCGAGCGGGATCCCCGCTTTGCCCTGCACGGTCCGACCTTCCACCCGGAGGACGGCAAGGAACGCGACTGGCCGGGGGAGGCGAAGATCGCCGGACGAGCAGTAGCCGCCGGATCGGTGACCACGAACGACCCGAGCAACTAACAAGACGGCGAGATGTTCGTCGCCGACATCACCGAAGTCGTCATCACCCGACTCAACGCCGATGCCACCAAACTCGTCGTCGAGTCGTGGACGCCTGAGCGCGGACTACGAAGAGTCGAGCGGGACTAGCGAAGCAGCGGAGGGACAGGGATTCGAACCCTGGGTGCTTGCGCACAACGGTTTTCAAGAC
>DASQHW010000266.1:0-2380 GCA_035631895.1 Acidimicrobiia bacterium
GTGTACGGATCACCCGGAGCCATCCCCGCCACCGCGTCGAGCACCGCCGCCGTATCGCGCACTGAGCGCGTGAGCACGAATTCGTGCGTCAGCGGTCCCCAGTACTCACCGAAGTCCGGGCCGAGCGTGGTGCGCGCACGCGTCGGTTTGAGGCCGACGATGCCACAACTGCCCGCAGGGAACCGGATCGAGCCGCCCATGTCGTTGCCGTGGGCCACAGGGACCATGCCCGAGGCGACCGCGGCAGCAGAGCCGCCGCTGGAGCCGCCCGGGCTCCGCGAGACGTCCCACGGGTTGTGCGTCGCACCGTACGCGAGCGGTTCGGTCGTGATGCTCGATGCCAGCTCGGGAGTGTTGGTCTTCCCCACGAACACGAACCCCGCCGCACGGAAGCGTTCTGCCAGCCACGTGTCGGCCGGCTCGATCCAATGCGCGTCCTTCAGTGCGCGCATTCCCACGTGGAATGGATCGCCGGCGGTGTGGCACACCGCGTCCTTCACCAGGAACGGCACGCCGGCGAACGGGCCCGCCGTCGCATGTGGTGCTTCGGTGCAAGCGCGTTCGAACCGTTCGTGAATGACCGCGTTGAGCTGTGGATTCAACCGCTCGATGCGCGCGATCGCCGCCTCGACCAGCTCGCCCGCGCTCAGCTTCCCGAGCGCGACGAGCTCGGCTTGGCCGGTCGCATCCAGAAACGCGACGTCGTCCACTCCCTCGCTCCTCGCTCCACTGCATCCGGATGGACCCGCCCGTAGAGTACGGGCCATGCAGCCTGATGTGCTCCGGCGCCGCGCGCGGTCGCTCGCCGCGTCTCTCGAGCCCGTGATCGGTCAAGTGTTCTTCTCACCCGAGTGTCACGACGCCTACGTCGGTCTCGGCTTCGGCCCGAGCCCGGGAACGTTCGGCAACAACGTCGCCGCGCCCGACGGGCCCGCGTACTTCACCAGCCGCGGCTCGCTCCTCGGCCAAGTCGAGCCGCACGTGGTCGCGGCGGCGTTCGGAGTGTTCAAGCCGAAGAATGTCGCGGAGGGTGTTCGCTTCGGCTGGACGTGCACCGACGCGCCGACGATCTTCGACGCTCGCCGCGCCGGCGGGGTCGCGCAGCTCGAGCGCGTGTTGGGTGAGCCGGATGCTCGTGTCTCACGCGCCGCGTCGCTGCTCGAGCGGGCCGCAGATGCGTGTGCCGAGCCCGGCCGTCCGTTGTTCGCAGGCCTGCGCGCGCAGTGGGACGATCCCGCCGACCCATGGACACGCCTGTTCCACCTCGGCGACATGCTGCGCGAGTGCCGCGGTGATGCCCACGTCTGCGCGTGGACTTCGGCAGGGCTCGACGCGATCGAGATCGGCTTGATGACCGAGGCCTACATGGGCCTTCCGCTCCGCACGTACATTCGCACGCGAGGGTGGAGCGACGCAGAGCTCGACGCCGCGGTCGAGCGTCTCGCGGAACGTGATCTTCTCGAGCACGAGACGCTTACGGAAGCTGGACGGCGCGAGCGAGAAGCGATCGAGGTGGCAACCGACAAGCAGATGGCCGCGGCCGTCGACGCCATCGGCGACGACATCGAGGAGTTGTGCGACATCCTCCAGCCGTGGGGGACCGCGATCCGCGACGCGGGCGGCTACGTGGGAGGTCCGGTCGACCTGTGGCCGAACCGCAGGTGACGCCGGCGGGCTCCTTGCCGGGCCGCCGCCTCCCCGCGGACACCGCCCTCACGCTCGTGGTCCCGCTCTACAACGAAGCCGCGCGCTTCAGACGCTTCGCCGGCGAACTGACGCAATTCGTCGCGACGGAGGGACCCGGAAGCACATTGCTGTTCGTCGACGACGGAAGTGGCGACGGTACGGCCGACCTGGTGCGCGCCGTCGTCTCGTCTCAGCCGGACGGCCGTGTGCAGCTGCTGCTTCGCCCTCACCTGGGCAAGGGCGCGGCGGTGCAAGCGGGTCTCGAGGCGGCGACAACACCGGTCGCGGCCTTCTGCGACCTGGACCTCTCCACACCGATCCATGATCTCGCGCGCGTCATCGACGCCGCTCGTCGTGCGCCCGTCGTCGCGATCGGCTCGCGCGACGTCGCGGCTTCGACGATCACGCGCCACGAAGGGGTCGCTCGCGAGTTCCTGGGCCGCGCATACAACCGCGCCGTGCAGGTAGCGGTCACGCCAGGCATCCTCGATACCCAATGCGGCGCGAAGGCTGCGCGTACCGAGCTGTGGCACCGTGTCCTCCCGCGGTGCAACGAACAGGGATTCGCGTGGGACGTCGAGGTCGTCGCCATGGCTCAGCAACTCGGGATCGCCGTGCAGGAGGTCGCGATCGAGTGGCACCACGACCAGGGATCGCGTGTGCACGTCCTGCGAGACGGCATCGCGATGCTCCG
>DASQHW010000267.1:0-2344 GCA_035631895.1 Acidimicrobiia bacterium
TGGCGGGCACCGTCGAGCATCGCCTCGCGGCCTTGCTCGACCACCTGTTCGTCGGCATGACCGCCGATGCCGACCTGTGGCGCGCGCTGCTCGCGGAGGCCATCCACGGTGACGACGACGTGCTCGGTCCGTTGCTCGAGACGGCGGCCGCCTTCGAGCTCGCGCTCGCGGGGTGGCTCCGCGACCTGTGTCCCGACGCCCCGGCCCTCCACTCTCCGGCGCTGGTCCGCGCACTCCGCGATGCGGTCATCGGCGTGCTGGTCGAGCACCTGCCCCAACCGGACAACCGGCGCGCCGCGCTCGAAGCGCGGGCCCGGGAGCTCGCGAGCGTGTTCGCACGCGTCTCGCAGGAAGTGAGAACCGAAGACCCATGACGACCACCCCTGCGCCGCCGTTCGAGCTCGACGCGCTCGACCCCACCTTGTACGTGCGTGGCGTCGCCCACGACGTCTTCGCCTGGATGCGCGAGCACGATCCCGTGCACCGCGACGAGAAGAACAACCTGTGGGTGATCACGAAGTACGAAGACGTCTCGTTCGTCGAACGGCATCCCGAGCTCTTCTGCAGCGAGAAGGGTGTGCGGCCGAAGGGCGGCGGTGCCGACTCCCTGTCCATCGTGTCGATGGACGATCCCGAGCATGTCCGCCAGCGGCGCATGGTCAGCCGCGGCTTCACGCCGTCGCGCATCAATGGGTTGATGCAGCACATTCGCGAGCTGGCGCGCGATCTGGTCGACAAGGTCGCGAGCCGGGGCGAGTGCGACTTCGTCATCGACATCGCGCGGCCGCTCCCGCTGATCGTGATCGCAGAGATGCTCGGCCTGCCGGTCGAAGACCGCGAGCGCCTCGCACACTGGTCGGACACGATGATGGCGGCCGAGGGCGCCGAGCCGGACGAGCCGCGCACGCAGCTCGCGGGTGAGGCGTGGGGTGAGTACGTGACCTACCTCGACGCGCTGCTCGAGGATCGCCGCGCGCGTCCGCGCGACGATCTCATCTCGGTGCTCTTGTCATCGGCCGATGCCGACGAGCTGTCAGGCGAGGAGGTGCTTTCGTTCCTCGTGTTGCTCCTGGTCGCCGGGAACGAGACCACGCGCAACGCGCTCTCGGGCGGCATGCTCGCCCTCACGACGTTCCCCGAGCAGCGGGAGCGGCTCGTCGCCGACATGTCGAAGGTGAACAGCGCGACCGAGGAGATCCTTCGTTACGTCTCGCCGGTGATCAGCTTCTCCCGCACGGTCTGCGCGGACACGGAGCTACGTGGACGCATGTTGCGGAAGGGCGACATGCTGCTCAACGTGTATCCGTCGGCGAACCGGGACACCGACGTGTTCGACGATCCCGACGCGTTCCGCATCGACCGCGAGCCGAATCTGCATCTTGCGTTCGGCACCGGCCCCCATTTCTGCCTCGGTGCGAACCTCGCCCGCACGGAGATCCGCATCCTCCTCGAGGAGCTGTTCACGCGGCTCCCGGACGTGCGCGTCGCGGACGTCGCCGATGCGCAACGGGGACCCAACTCACTCGTGACGACGATCCAGCACCTGCCGGTCGTGTTCACACCCGCGCCGTAGCGCGCGCGACGACGACGGCGAGCGCGGTCAGGCGATCGGCCCCCTCGTCCCGCACCTCGACGCGGCAGACCTCGCCGTCGGTGCGTGCACCGAGCGCACGCGCGGCCGCGCGGACAGGGCCGGCGCGGTTGGGCGCGAGGAAGTGGAGCACGACGTCGGTCGTCACGCCGCCGGTGGCGTGCTCGGCGGCAAGGTCCACGAGCGTCGCGACCACGCCGCCGTGCAGGATGCCCCACGGGTTGCGGAGCTCGTCGGCGAGATCGATCTCGACGGCGTTGCGCCCGGCGGCGCGTACCCCGAGCCATTCGTCGAGCGTGACCAACTCGGCCGGCGGCGGCCCCGCGTCGAGCACCAACGGGCGGCGATGGTACGGCGGACCGTTCTCCGGCACGAGGATCGCGGAGGTCAGCACGCCGTCCGCGACCAGTGCGTCGGCTTCACCCTCGTCGCGTATCTGCACCGTCGTGACGACGTTGTTGCGACCGCGGCGCAGCACGGCCGCGTCGATCCGCAGCGGCCCGGTCTGCGCGAGGGCGGTGATCCGCGCCGCAAGGTTCGTGGAGACCACCCAACCGTCGGGCAGCGCGGCGAGTCCGGCGCAGATGCCACCGACGTTGTCGAGCATCGTCAGCAAGGCACCGGCGCGCATGCCTCCGTGCCGTCCCCGGAGATGCGGTGAGGCGGGAGCGCGGCCGACCATATGGCCCTCGTCGCCCTCGCGAAGGTCGACGCGCACGTACCGTGACACGCCACGCCCGTCTTCCCGGTCGC
>DASQHW010000268.1:0-1525 GCA_035631895.1 Acidimicrobiia bacterium
CGGGGCTCATGGAGCAGGTCGTGTTCGCGGAGGAGATGCACCGCGCCGGCGCGCCGGGCACGCTCAACCCGCTCGGGCTGTCGAACATCGCGCCCGCGATCATCGAGCACGGCACCGACGAGCAGAAGCGCACGCTCCTCCCCCGCATGCTGCGCGGCGACGACATCTGGTGCCAGGGCTTCTCGGAGCCGAATGCCGGCTCGGATCTCGCGTCACTGCGCACGTCGGCCGTGCGCGACGGCGACGACTGGATCGTGAACGGCCAGAAGACGTGGAACACGCTCGGGCACCTCGCCAACTGGTGTGAGCTTCTCGTGCGTACCGATACGAGCGTCCCGAAACATCGCGGCATCACCTGCCTGCTCGTCGACATGACCTCACCGGGCGTCGAAGTCCGTCCACTGGTCACCATCACCGGCGAGAAGGAGTTCAACGAGATCTTCTTCACCGACGTGCGCGTGCCCGTCGCCAACACACTCGGCCCCGTGAACGAAGGCTGGCGCGTGGCGATGACGACCCTGGCATACGAGCGCGGCACCGTCGCCAAGCTGCACCTCGGCAGCCGGACGAAGATCCGCCGCCTCGTCGACACCGCGAAGGAGACGCCGCTCGGTGACGGCCGTGCCGCGATCGACGATCCGGTGCTCCGTCAGCGGCTCGCGCGCGTCTACATGGAGGGTGAGCTGCTGAAGCTCATCTCCGATCGGGCGATCTCCGCCGAGCTGCACGGCCGCACCATGGGGCCGGAGGGCAGCATTGCAAAGCTGCTCTGGAGCGAGCTCGAGCAGCACGTCACCGAAGTCGCCTCGGAGGTGCTGGGCCCCGACGCGTTGCAAGGCCCATGGGCGCGGGACCGCGTCTACAGCAGGGCGCTCACGATTGCGGGCGGCACGACGCAGGTGAACAAGAACATCGTGGCAACCCGAATTCTCGGACTACCCCGTCATTGAGGCGGTCTGCCCGTTGCGGGTCGGCAACGTCTCGCCCGGGGCGAGCGGAAAGTGGCACGCAACGAACTGGCCGGGCCGAAGCTCGGTGATCACCGGCTCCTCCTGCGCGCACTTGTCCTGCGCTTTCGGACACCGGGTACGGAAACGGCACCCGGAGGGCGGCGCAACCGGTGAAGGGATCTCGCCGCCGACCTGCGGGCGCTCGTCGGGGCGTACGTCCGGATCCGGCACCGGAATCGCGGCAAGCAACGCTGCGGTATAGGGGTGCGCGGGCTGTTTATAGATGTCGTCCGGTGGCCCGATCTCGCAGACCTTGCCGAGGTACATGACGACAACCCGGTCGCTCACGTTCTTCACGACCGCGAGGTCGTGCGCGATGAAGATCAGCGTCAGGCCGTAGCGCGCCTTCATGTCCTCGAGCAGATTCAGGATCTGCGCCTGCACCGACACGTCGAGCGCCGACACCGGCTCGTCGCAGACGATGATGTCGGGCTTGAGGGCCAGCGCCCTCGCGATGCCAATGCGCTGCCGCTGCCCACCGGAGAATTGGTGCGGAAAATTGTCGGCCTGGTCGG
>DASQHW010000269.1:0-1523 GCA_035631895.1 Acidimicrobiia bacterium
GATCACGAGTACGGAGCCCACGTCGGCTGGGGACACTCGGGGCTCGCCGACGCCATGGATTTCGCCGGCAAAGCAGGCGTGCGGAACCTCGTGTTGTTCCATCACGATCCCTACCACACCGATGACGAGCTCGAGGAGCTCTTGACCGAGGCGCGCAAGATCTGGCCGTCGGTGGAGGACCGGGTCTGCCTCGCCAACGAGGGCATGACGATCACCCTCGACGGCGACAGTGTGCATCTCGCCGCGACGTGAATTCGCCTAGGGGATGCGTTGCACCCAGATGAGCGCGGCGATCGCGGTCAGCAAGGCGACGAAGAGGGCAATGCCGGTGAACCATCCGGTGATGTCCTGTTGCTTGCTGTCGTAGCCGACCGAGCGGCGGATCTGGCCGTAAACTGACCTCAATTCGTCTGCACTCTGCGCGGTGAACGACTTGCCGTTGCTCCCATTCGCGATCCGCTTCATCGCCTCGGGGTCGGCAGGCACAGGGATCAACTGCCCGTTCTGCTCCAGGGTGCCGTTGACCGTGCCGAACGCGATCGTGTCGATCGGGACACCCGCTTTCTTGGCGGCCGCGGTCGAGCTCACGACCGTCGACTCAGGCGTCTCACCATCGGCGCCGACGGTCGGGGTTCCGTCGCTCATCAGCACGATCGCCGCGCTGGGCGTCTTGCCGTTCGCGTCGACAGGGAGCGCTTTGATCGCGTCGAGCGCGCCCCGGATCGCGCTTCCGGTCGCGGTGCCGCCCTGGCACGTGAGCGCGTCGATGGCCGCGTCAACGGTGGCGTGGTTGGACGTCGGCGGCATACGGAGTGTCACGCTGCTGTCGAAGGACAGCAGCCCGACCTGGAGACCCGGCGGCAGCCCATCGACGAAATGCTTGGCAGCCTCCTTCGCGGCCGCGAGCCGGCTCGGCGCCACATCGGTCGCCGCCATCGAGCCCGACGTGTCTACCGTGAGGATGATCGTCCCGCGTTCCTTCGGCACCTTGACGGTGCGCGTCGGATGCGCGAACCCGAGCACGAGGAACACCAACGCCAGCAGCATCAGAGAAGCGGAGATGTGACGCTCCCAACCGGATCGGCGCGGGGCCACCGACGCGAGCAGGTCGACACTCGTGAACCGCAACGCGTACTTCTGTCGTCGTCTCTGTGCGACGATGTAAGCGACGAGGAGCGCGAGCGGCGCGATGATCAACAAGAGCCGTGCGGGAGTGGCGAAGCTCACCTCGGGCTCCTCAACGGCCGGACCGGCGCGCGCCCGACGGCCTCGGCGCGAACCGTGTGAGTGGCCGGTCTGTGCCGCTCCAACGCGGTGCGTCGTACGACGCGCCGTCTTGCGACGAATTTGACGATCTCGATCAACCAGTCGCGGTCGGTGAACAGGGTGAGGTGCTCGGCGCCCGCCTTGCGGATGTGTCCGGCGATGGAGTCATCGCGCGCTCGAGCCGCCGCTGCATACCGCTCGCGCAGCTTCGACGAGTTGGACTGGACGTGCATCCTGCGGCCGGTCTCCGTGTCGAT
>DASQHW010000270.1:0-8137 GCA_035631895.1 Acidimicrobiia bacterium
GACCGGTATGGCGACGGTGCGCCTGCTCGAAGCGGCCGGTGCGCGGGTCGAGTTCCCCGCTGCACAGCCGTGTTGTGGTCAGCCCGCATTCACCGCGGGCGCGCCCGATGCCGCCGCGCGCCTCGCGCGTCACCATCTCGACGTCTTCGGCGCATACGACGCGGTCGTGACGCCGAGCGGCTCGTGCGCGGCAATGGTTCGTCTCCATTTCGCGGCGCTCGTGCCCGGCCGCCCCGACGAAGTCGCGGAGCTCGCGGGGCGCACGTTCGAGCTCTCCGAATATCTCGTCGACGTGCTCGGTGTCGAGGACGTCGGGGCCCGGCTCGACGCCCCGGTCACGCTGCACGATGCGTGCCACGGGCTGCGCGGTCTTCGGATCGCGGATGCGCCGCGCACGCTGCTCCGACGCGCCGGCGCGCCGATCGTGGAGATGACCGAAGCGGACACGTGCTGCGGTTTCGGCGGTGTCTTCGCGCTCGGGTATCCCGAGGTGTCCACACGTCTCGCCGACGCCAAGCTCGACCACGCGAACGAGACGGACACGCGCTGGCTCGTGAGCACCGATCTCGCGTGCCTGGTGCATCTCGATGCGCGGCGGAAGCGCACGCGAGTGCCCGGACCGCAACCCGTGCACCTCGCCGACCTGCTCGTATCCGGCTTGCCGAAGTGATCGGCGCGCCGGCATGAGTGGCAACCACGTCACGACCCCCGGCCGCGACTTCCACGAGCGCAGCGCTCGTGCCGTCGCCGACCCGGAGCTCCAGCACGCGCTGCGCAACCTCGATCGCCGGTTGCGCACCGCCGAAGAGGTGGCGACGGCGCATCCGGAGTGGAAGGAGCGCGCCGCCGCGATCCGCCGCGAGACGCTCGCCGACCTCGACGGATGGCTGGACCGGCTCGAGCGCGCACTTGTCGATCGCGGCATGCGCGTCCATCGCGCGGATACCGCCGGCGAGGCGCGCGACATCGTGCTCGGCATCGCTCGTGCACACGGCGCACGCACCGTCGTCAAGGGCAAATCCATGGCCACCGAGGAGATCGACCTCGGCGGCGCGTTGGAAGGCGCCGGGATCCGCGCGATCGAGACGGACCTCGGTGAATACATCGTGCAGCTCGCAGGAGAGCGGCCGTCGCACATGATCACGCCCGCGATCCACAAGACGCTGCCGCAGATCCGCGACGTGCTCGCGCGGGAGGCCGGACACGACCTTCCGGTCGACCGGGAAGCCCTCACCGCATGGGCACGCGATCGGCTGCGGACCGAGTTCCTCCGCGCCGACCTCGGGATCACGGGTGTGAACTTCGCGGCCGCGGACACCGGCACGCTCGTGCTCGTGACGAACGAGGGGAACGGCCGGTACTGCACGACGCTCCCACGCGTGCACGTCGCGGTGATGCCGGTGGAGAAGGTCGTGCCGCGCCTTGCCGACGTCGCGCTGCTGCTCCCGCTGCTCACCGGTCACGCGACCGGCCAGCGCCTCTCGAACTACGTCACGATGCTCTCGGGGCCGCGGGGCCCCGGCGAGGTCGACGGGCCCGAGGAGCTGCACGTGGTGTTCCTCGACAACCGCCGCCGCACACTGCTCGGCACGCGGTACGAGGACATGCTCGCGTGCATCCGTTGCGGCGCGTGCTTGAACGTGTGCCCGGTCTACCGTCATGTGAGCGGCCACGCGTACGACGCGGTGTATTCGGGACCGATGGGCAAGGTGTTGACCCCGTTGCTCTCCGGTGGGACCGACGGCGCGGATCTCCCGTTCGGTTCCTCGCTGTGCCGTGCGTGCAACGACGCATGTCCCGTGCAGATCCCGCTCGCGGACATGATCGTGCACCTGCGTGCCGGCCCGGCGGCGACGCGGCGGACGCGTGTGGCATGGGAGGCGTGGGCTCGTGCGTGGGCGTCACCACGCTCGTATCGTGCGACGACTGCGGTGGCGCGGCTCGGTGCGCGGCTGCTCCCCGGGTGGGCGCTCCGGAGCTGGACTGCCGGCCGCGATCTTCCGATGCCCGCGCGCGTGCCGTTCCGTACGCGCTGGCAGCGCGAACGCGCATGATCGAGCGCTTCGCCGAAGAGCTGCACGCGAACTCGTGCGTCGTGCACGGTCCGATGGACGCAGCGGCCGCCCGAGGTGTGATCGTCGAGCGAGCCCGTGCGGCCGGCTCGACCGTGGCGTGCAACGGCGACGTCGCGGTGAGCGGGCTCGAGCGCGCCCTTCGGGACGCGGGCCTCGACGTGTGCACCGCCGGTGAGGCCGCGTGGTCGACGCACATCGCCGCGGCCGATGTCGGGATCACCGGCGCCGAGATCGCCGTCTCGGATCCGGCGACGATCGGCCTCGTGGCCGCGCCCGGATCACCCCGAGCCACGAGTCTCGTACCGCACACCCATCTGTGCGTCCTGCGCGTCGCGGACGTCGTACCGACCCTCGCGGACGCGTTCGCACGCGTGGTCGAGCGGGGCATGCCGAGTGCGTTGACATGGATCGCCGGCCCGAGCCGCACCGGCGACCTCGAGATGATTCTCACGCTCGGCGTGCACGGACCGCGCACCGTCGAAGTGGTCCTCCTTGGGTAGGGTCGCACCCTCATGGAGATCGTTGCAGCACTCTTCGTCGAGAACATCGACTTCCGCCAAGTCGCCGGTCCGTCGACTCGGATCGACATCACCGGCGTCTTCTTCTCGACGACCGTGCCCGCGTATCCCGCACAGCTGACACCCCACCTCGTCGTGCTCGTTCGCGCACCGGTGGACACGGACGGCAACGGCACCCTCGAGACGGTGTTCGTCCGCGCGGACGGGACCGAGGTCGGTCGCAACGCACAATCGTTCTTCGTGGAACCGGGCAAATTCGGGTACCGGCTCGTGAAGGGCGAGTTGGACTTCTCCGAGCCGGGAACGATCGAGGCGAAATGCACGATCCTGGAGAGCGGCTCCTCGGTGACGGTGCCGCTCACCGCCCTCCCGAACCCGGCTTGACCCATGTTGACCCTCAACCCGGCCTCCCCGCACGCCGACGCCATCAGGGAATGGACCTCGTGAACCGCTACGCGGCCGCGCTCTCGCTCCATCCGACGCCGGTCGAGGCGGTTGGCGAGGTTGCCGGTGAAATCCTGGAACGCTTCGACGGCACCCGCCCCGACCTGCTCGTGTGCTTCGCGTCGCCGCATCACGTGGGTGCGTTCGAGGACGTGGTCGGCGGATTGCGCAAGCTGGTCGAGCCCGAGGTCATGATCGGCTGCACGGCGGTCGGTGTCGCGGGCGGCGGCATCGAGGTCGAGGAAGGTCCGGGGCTCTCGGTCCTCGCGGCGAGCTTCGGCGAGGGACGCGTCGACGGCGTGGTGCTCGAGGCGCTCGAGACCGATGACGGGATGTCGATCGTGGGCTGGCCCGACTCGGTGCCCGCCCGCGGCACCCTGCTCATGCTCGCCGACCCCTTCTCGTTCCCCGTCGGCGATTTCCTCGCGCTGTGCAACGCGCAGGTGCCGGAGCTGACGGTCGTGGGCGGCCTCGCGTCCGCAGGTATGCGACCGGAGACGAATCGCCTCGTCCTCGACGATCAGGTGGTCCGTGGCGGCGCGGTGGCGCTGCTGTGCTCGGACGACGTGCCGGTGCGCCCGGTCGTCTCGCAAGGCTGCCGGCCGATCGGTGATCCGTTCACGGTCACACGCGCGGAGCGCAACCTCGTCTACGAGCTGGCCGGCATGCCCGCGATGGCGCGGCTCCAGGACCTCGTGCAGTCGGCGAGCGACGGCGAGCGCGCGCTCATGCGCGAAGGGCTCCACGTCGGTCTCGTCGTCGACGAGCACAAGTTCGACTTCGCGCGCGGCGACTTCCTCGTGCGCAACGTCCTCGGTGCGGATCAGCGCAGTGGCGCGCTCGCAATCGGCGAGCTGGTCGACGTCGGCACCACCGTGCAGTTCCAGGTGCGAGACGCCGACGCGGCCGATGACGACCTGCGTGCGCTGCTCAACGGTGTTCGGGGCGACGCCGCGCTGCTGTTCACGTGCAACGGCCGCGGCACCCACCTCTTCCCGGAGCCCAATCACGACGCGGGAACGATCGAGGAGCTCCTCGGCACCCTGCCGCTCGCCGGTGCGTTCTGCGCCGGTGAGATCGGACCGGTCGGCGGGCGCAACTTCCTGCACGGCTTCACCGCCTCGCTGCTCGTCTTCGAGCGATAGAAGCGCTTCTCCGTCGCGGCGGCGCCGTCGGTGATCTGGCGCGGGACGGAACTGGGTAGCACCTAGTCTCCCGGGGGTCGTCAGAAAGGGGCCGACGTGGCTGACGAGCTCGACCAGCGCGCGATCAACGTGATTCGTGGGCTCGCGATGGACGCCGTGCAGAAGGCCAATTCCGGTCACCCCGGAACGCCGATGGCCCTTGCGCCGCTCGCGCACGTGCTCTGGACGCGCATCATGAAATACGACGCGTCCGAGCCCGACTGGCCCGATCGCGACCGTTTCGTGCTCTCCGCGGGCCACGCGTCGATGTTGCTCTACGCGATGCTCTACCTCACCGGTTACGGGCTCGAGCTCGACGACATCCGTCAGTTCCGGCAATTCGGCTCGCGCACGCCGGGGCACCCGGAGTACCGGCACACCAAGGGCGTCGAGATCACGACGGGCCCGTTGGGGCAGGGCTTTGCGAACTCGGTCGGCATGGCGATCGACGAGAAGCACCTCCGTGCGCGTTTCGGCCCCGAGCTGTGCGACCACTACGTCTTCGGGATCTGCAGTGACGGCGACCTCATGGAGGGCATCAGTCACGAGGCGGCGTCGCTCGCAGGGCATTACGAGCTGGGCCGCATGGTGTTCGTCTACGACGACAACCACATCACGATCGACGGGCCCACGGAGCTCGCGTACAGCGACAACGTGCCCGAACGGTTCGAGGCGTACGGCTGGCACGTCGTCCGGCTCGGCGAAGCCGCCAACGACCTCGACGCGCTCGAGGCAGGCCTCCGGCAGGGCATGGCCGAACAGACGCGCCCGTCACTCGTCATCGTTCGTTCGCACATCGGGTATCCCTCGCCGAACTTCACGGATTCCGAGAAGGCGCACGGCAGCCCCCTCGGTGCAGACGAAGTCGCGCGTACCAAGGAGATCCTCGGCCTCCCGCCCGACGAGTTCTTCGTTCCCGACGACGTGCTGCATCTCTACCGGGAGGCGGGACGCCGTGGCGCGGCGGCGCGCAAGGCGTGGGAAGCGCGTCCCAGGACCGAGGAGTACGAGGCCTGCATCTCGGGCCGAGCGTTGAGCGGGTGGGAGCAGAAGCTGCCGACGTGGCAAGCCGGCGAATCGGTACCGACCCGTACGGCGATCCAGGACGTGTTGAGCGCGGTCGCGGACCTGGTGCCGGGGTTGTTCACCGGCTCAGGTGACCTCACCGGCAACACCGGCATGAACGTGAAGAGCCTCGGGACGTTCACGGCCGGTGACCCGACGGGCCGCCTCATCCATTACGGCATCCGCGAGCACGCGATGGGCTCGTCCGCGAACGGCATGGCCGTCTCGGGGCTCGTTCCGTGTGTGGGCACGTTCTTCGTGTTCAGCGACTACATGCGCCCCGCCGTCCGTCTCGCGTCGATCATGCAGGCGAAGGTGTGCTTCGTATGGACCCACGACTCCGTCGGCGTCGGCGAGGACGGCCCCACGCACCAACCCGTCGAGCAGCTCGCGTCACTCCGGGCCATGCCGGGGCTGCGGGTGATCCGCCCCGCGGACGCCAACGAGGTCGCGGCCGCGTGGCGGGTGCACCTCGACGGGCACGGTCCCACCGGCTTGTTGCTCACGCGCCAGAAGGTCCCGGTGCTCGAGGGCACCGCCGAGATGGCGCCGACCGGCGTCCCGAGGGGCGCCTACGTCCTGGTGCCCGAAGCATCGTCCGACGGGCATCCCGACGTCGTGCTCATCGGCACCGGCTCCGAGGTCTCGGTCTGCGTGACCGCCGCTTCGCAGCTGGTCGCCCGGGGAGTGTCCGCCCGCGTCGTGTCGATGCCGTCCTGGGACCTCTTCGAGAGCCAGCCGGACGAATATCGCGTCGAGGTGCTCCCCCCGGACGTGCCGACGCTCGCGGTCGAGGCCGGTGTCCGCTTCGGATGGGAGCGCTACGCCGACGACGTCGTGAGCATCGACCGCTTCGGTGCATCGGCGCCCGGAGAGGTGGTGATGCGCGAGCTCGGCATCACCCCCGAGCACGCGGTGGATCGTGCCCTCGCGCTGCTGGGTGAGGACGGCTGAGGGGCGCAGCTCCGCGATCACGCGCGCGCCGTCCGGGGGCAAATGCCCGATCGGCGCATCCTTCCGTCCGGGTAGGACACGCGTAGGGTTTGCAAGGAGCCAATGCCGTTCGAGCAACACGGTTCGAGAAAGGTCGGTCATGCCCAGTGCTGTCGCACGACTCGTCGAGTTCGGCCAGAGCCCCTGGTACGACAACCTCACCCGCGCACTGGCGACCGGCGGCCTCGACCTGCTGATGCGGGAGCACGGGATACGCGGCGTGACGTCGAACCCGACGATCTTCGAGAAGGCGATGGCCGTCGGCACCGACTACGACGGCCAGCTGCGAGAGCTCGTCGGCAGCGGGAAGTCGACCGAGGACGCGTACTGGGAGCTGGTGCTCACCGACATCGCGCATGCCGCCGACCGGTTGCGCCCGATATACGACGAGCTCGACGGTGCCGACGGCTTCGTGTCGGTCGAGGTCTCCCCGAACCTCGCGCACGACACCGACGCGACGATCGCGCAGGCGCTCGAGCTGTGGCAGCGGCTCGACCGCCCCAATGTGATGATCAAGATCCCGGCCACGCCGGCCGGTATCCCGGCGATCACCGAGGTGCTGTCCGCCGGCGTCAACGTCAACGTGACACTGATCTTCAGCCTGCAGCGATACGAAGAGGTGATCGAGGCGTTCACTGCCGGCTTGGAGCGTCGCGTCGAGGGGCACGAAGACGTCAACCGTCTCGCGTCGGTGGCATCGTTCTTCGTGAGCCGGGTCGACACCGAGACCGACCGGCGCCTGCCGGAAGGGTCGCCGCTGCGGGGTCGAGCGGCCGTCGCGAACGCGAAGCTCGCGTACCAACTGTTCCTCGAGCGGCTGGCAGGCCCGCGTTGGGAAGGAGTGTCGGCGGCCGGGGCACGAAAGCAGCGTCCGCTGTGGGCATCGACGTCGACCAAGAACCCCGCGTATTCACCGACGCTGTACGTCGACAACCTCATCGGCCGGGACACGGTGAACACGCTCGCCCAGGCGTCGCTCGACGCGCTCTCCCAGGGCGACCCGAATCTTCGCCCCGACACGATCCTCGAGGACGTCGAGGGCGCGCGCAGGGTGATGTCGGACCTCGCCGAAGCGGGCGTCGATTTCGACGACGTCACCGCGACGCTCGAGCGCGAGGGTGTTGACTCCTTCGCGAAGTCGTTCAACGATGCCCTCGCGACCTTGGAGAAGAAGGCCGCCGAGCTCAAGTAGAGCGTGCGGACGCGGTAGAGCCGCGGTCGACGCAGCGAGGGAGCCATAGAGGGGGCCTGCCATGGCGAGGTTCGTACAGATCGTCGAGTTCCAGACGTCGCGTCCCGACGAGGTCGAGGCGCTGCACGAGCGGTTCCGCAGCGAGACGGAGGGAAAGCGCACTACCCAGCGCGTGACAGTGACCCAGGACCGGGACCGGCCGGGCACCGTCATGATCATCGCCGAGTTCCCGTCCTACGAGGAGGCGATGAAGAACTCCGAGCTCCCGGAGACCCAGCGCATCTCCGAGCAGATGATGAAGCTCGCGGACGGCGGCCCGACGTTCCGCAACCTCGACGTCACGAACGAGTTGTAGCGCCTCCAACAGTTCGGAGGTGCGCCGCGAAGTCGGCCGGCTTGGCATGTGCGTTCAAGCCACTCGTGTTCGGCAGGAGGTATGTCGCCGCGCCCGCGAAGCTCGCTGATTGCCATCCGACGGTTGCGCGCTTGTTGATCGCCGAACGGAAACCGGTCAGCCCGACGAAGCACACCGACTCGGGCCGTAGCCACCGCACGAGGCGTTCGAGCCGGTGTACCCCTTCGGCGTATTCGGCGCGCGTCAATTCGTCCGCACCCTTCGACGCGCGGCGCACCAGATTCGTCATGCCGACGCCGTGGGCTCGGAGG
>DASQHW010000271.1:0-9752 GCA_035631895.1 Acidimicrobiia bacterium
ACCGCGCTGTGGTCGTCGCGCCAGCTCAAGTGCGTGCAGTACACCTGGATCGGTCCGCGCGGCCCGTCGCCCTCCGCGAACACGACGAGCCGCTCCTCACCCTCGTCGTCGCGCGCGTCACCCGCGACGCGCGGAAGCTGCCGGACCTCGTGCCGAGCGATCGGCCAGCGAGATACCACGGCGTTGCCGGAACGCGCGCCATCACGCTCGAGATTCGGGGCGAACACGTGATACCGGTGCCCCAGCGCAGCGGCGATCTCGCGCGCCTGGCTCCTGTCGTCGTCCTCCCAGACCTCCTGGAGCGCGCAGATGTCGGGGTCGAGACTGCGCAACGTCGCCTCGATGGCCGGGGCACGCGCTTCCCATGGCCCGTACCGACCCCAGAGATTCCACGTCGCGACGCGAACCCGTGTCGACACCAACGGTCCGTAGCCCGGGTCGAACTCGTACACAGGGGATTACGGTAGCGGCGTGATCCGCCGTCTCTTCAAGAACCTCACGCTGCTCGACCCGCGCGACGCGCCGGAGGCCAGCGCAGATCTCGAACGCGACGGCTACGCGTTGCTCCCGCAGGTCTTCACGCGCGAGGAGGTCGCCGAGCTCCGCGACGAGATCGACGCCCTCTTCGACGACTCGCCGCCCGAGCGGGAGCGCGACGACAAGGCGGAGTTCCGCTACGAGATGCTCAACCGCAGCGCGGCGTGCCAAGCCGCGGTCATGCATCCCGGGATCCTCGCGGTGATCGAGCCGCTGCTCGGCGAGGATTGTCACGTCATCGCAAACACCGCGTGGCGGAACCCTCCCGATTTCAAGGGCGGCCCGTGGCATTGCGACGCGGGGCCGCACGTGCCGCGCCCCGAAGGTGTGCCGTGGGACGATCGGATCCCGTACCCGATCTTTGCCATCGGTGCCCACCTGATGCTGCAGGACTGCACACGTGCGGACGGGCCGACTGCGGTCGTGCCGGGCAGCCACCGGAGCGGCCGCCTCGCTCCCTTCGACAAGATGACGGACGAGAACTTGTCGTACGACGGCCGCCCACCCGTGGTCGTCGAGGCGAAGGCAGGCGACGTCGCGCTGTTCGCCTCGGATGCATGGCACCGAGGCCTGCCCGCCGGCGAAGGCGCACGGGGCCGGTACTTCCTGCAGGTCCACTACGGCAGGCGCGACATCGCGCAGCGGATCCGGACCACCGCGGAGGTCAACCACGCGTCGCCCGAGGCGATCGCGAGAGCAACGACCGAGCGGGCGCGCACGATCCTCGGTCTCCACGACGCCTTCTTCTACGACCGCTAGAGCTACAAGCCCGAGTCGGGGTTGATCCCGCGGCGGCGACATCGGGCTTAGGACAGCGACCTCCGGCGCCGACAACCCTTCAGGCGGGCCTCTCGCAGTGGGGCGCGCATCCGAAGACGAGGCGCGGGGCGACATGTGGGACCGCAGGTGACACGGAAGTTGACGATCAGGACGAAGCTGGCGGCGGCACTGGCGGTGCCGCTCGTCGCCTTGGCGACGTTCGCCGCCTTGCAGGTGCGCGGTTCCTACGACCGCGCCGACCAGGTCAAGCGCCAGGCTGCGCTCGCGACCGCGGCGACAGGGCCGGCGGGCCTCCTGGCGGCCCTCGAGACCGAGCGTGACTACCAAGCACTGTGGGAGATCGGCGCCCAGGATCTCGTCGACCCGCAGCTGCAGACCTCCGGCGACGCCACCTCACGGACGAACCAGGCGCTCCTGCGCTTCCGTCAGCAGGTGCTCGAACGGGGCAGCGACACGTCGGGCAACTACACGACGACGCTGGCCAGCGTGAGCGGGCGGCTCTCGCAGCTCCGCAAGGACGCCCAGGCGCACGCGTCGAATGCCGCTTCCGCGGCGGGGGCAAGGCACGCCAACGACATCTTCGACCGCTACACCACACTCATCGGCCAGCTGCTCGACGCCGATCAACGATCGGCCCACACCATCGACGATGCCGTGCTCCGCAGCGGGGCCGAGCTGCTCAACGCGATCGCCCGCGAGAACGACGTCGAGAAGCGGATCGCGGTGAAGGGCATCCTCGCCACCGTGTCGCACGACGCGGCGACGGTGTCACAGGTGCAGCGGCTCGCGGGCGTGCAAGCTGCCGGCGAGGCCGAGCTGCGCGTGCGCGCGGACGGCCCGTACGGGCGTGCCATCCTCTCGACGCTCACCGCAAAGGACCGCGCCACGATCACTGCGAAGCTGCAAGCGGTCGCCAACGACCCGCTGCACGTGAACACGAAGGACGTGTTCAAGACGGCGTCGACGGCAGCCAGTCTGTGGCGTGTGCCGCAGACCAACACCGCGAACGTCGTGTCCGAACGTGCCCAGAAGCTGACGTCGGATGCGCAGGCAGAGCAGCGTGATTGGGTGATCGTCACGATCGCTTCGGTCCTGCTCGCGATCGCGATGCTGTGGCTCGCGAACAAGTGGATCACGCGGCCGCTGCGCTCGCTCGCCGAGCAGGCAGGGACGATGGCCGGCGACCGGCTCCCTGCCGCAGTGCAGGAGATCCTCGCGGCGCGCCGGAGCGAAGATGTCATCCGACCGGATGTGGAACCCGTGCGGGTGCGCGCCGGTGGCGAGGTGCGCGAGGTCGCGGTCGCGCTCAACAAGGTGCAGGACAGCGCGATCGGCCTCGCGGTCGAACAGGCGCGCCTGCGCGGCAACGTTGCCGACGCGTTCGTGAACCTCGGCCGCCGCAACCAGAACCTCTTGTCCCGCCAGCTCGAGTTCATCACGCATCTCGAGAACGACGAATCCGACCCCGAGACGTTGGAGCACCTCTTCCGGCTCGACCACCTCGCGACGCGCATGCGCCGCAATGCCGAGTCATTGCTCGTGCTCGCCGGCCACGAACCGCCGCGCACGTGGAGCGGACCCGTGGAGATCGGCGACGTCGTGCGGGGCGCGCTGGGTGAGGTCGAGGGCTATCGGCGGGTGCGATTACGGCATATCGACGACGCCCGCGTCGACGGTTCGGCAGCCGTCGACGTCAGCCACGTCATCGCCGAGCTCGTGGAGAACGCGCTCTCCTTCTCGCCGCCCGACGCGGACGTCGAGGTGTACGGCCGGCGTGACGAGTTCGGCTACCTGCTCACGATCGTGGATCAGGGCATCGGGATGCCCGCGGACCAGCTCGAGCGGGCGAACGAGTTGATCTCCTCTCCCGAGACCGGCACGTTCGCGGCGTCGCGGTTCCTCGGGCACTATGTCGTCGCCCAGCTCGCGGCGCGGCACGGTCTCGGCGTGCACCTCGCGGCGTCGCCGCTCGGCGGGATCACCGCGATGATCGCGTTGCCCGCGGCGTTGCTCGGTGAGACCGCGCCGCCGCAGACGGCGCCGCACGTGCTGCTCGCCGACGAACACGAGCCCGAACGGCCCGACGTCGCATTGCCCAGGCGCGAGCCGGCGCCCGATCTTCCGGTGCGCACGCCGTTGGTGTTCTCGGCACCTCCCCGGCGCGAAGTCACGCTCGAAGTCACGCCCGACGTCGAGGCCGCGCGTCTCGCGCCCGCGTACGAGCCACCCGACGTCGCGGCCGACCCGGAACCCGAACCGCGCACGCCGGAGCCGCCCGTGGCCCCCGTGCCGCCGAAGCCGCGCGTGGGGCTCGGTACCTTCGCCGACCTCCGTGCCACCCAGCCGTCGCCGGCGCGACCGGCGCAGACCGCGCCGCCCGTCGCTCGGCCCGTCGCGCCCCCCGCCTCGCCAGCGCCGTTACCGGAGGCCTCGCCGGACGCGGCCCGCGTAGAGGAGACACCCGACCGCCTACCTGCGGGTGCCCGGGATCGGGCAGCGGCGTTTGCCGAGGTCGCCCACGCCGTCGACACGGTCGCGGGGATCGCGCCGTCGAGCGGCACGCCGTCGCCGGTGCTCTCGGAGGATCTGTTGCCGCAGCGCCTTCCCAAGCGCGGACGTCGCTCGTCACGTCTCGCCGCGCCGTGGTCCCGTGAGAAGCCGGCAAAGCCGGCGATCGCGCCTCCTCCCGCATCGGCCGCTCCTGACATGCGTGCACCCGCGCCGCCTGCGCACGCCGACGTGGATGCGCACGGCCGAGTCATGGAATCACCGGCGACCCGGCCGGCATCCGGCAGTGCTGTGCACTTCCCGCCCGGCGGTCCGCCTCCTCCGGTGCCGCCCGCGGACGCACACCCGGTCGACGAGCAGCCTCCGGCCTCGCGTCCGGAACCGCCGGCACCGAATACCGACGGCGACAACCGGTTCGCGTTCTTCGCCGCGTTCCGCGCCGCCGCCGAACAGGCTCGCGAGGAAGCGGGCATCGACAATCGAAGGACGGGCAAATGAGGTTGCACCCCCAGGACGCTTCGACACCCGCCAGCGCCGACGTTCGCAACTTCAACTGGTTGCTCTCGAACTTCGTCGAGACGACGGCGGGCGTGACCGACGCGGTTGCCGTCTCGTCGGACGGCCTCCTGATGGCGATGTCGAGCACGTTGGAGCGCGCCGGTGCCGAACAGCTCGCGGCGATCATCGCCGGGTTGACGAGCCTGGCCGAGAGCACCGCTCGCTGCTTCGCGCTGGGCGGCCTCGATCAAGTGATCGTCGCGATGCGGGAGGGGTATCTCTTTGTCGCGTCGGTCTCGGACGGCAGCTCACTCGGTGTCGTCGCCGATTCCCGGTGCGACGTCGGCGCGGTGGGCTATCAGATGCAGCTGCTCGTGCAGCGCGTCGGTGCCGCGTTGAGCCCGGCGCTCGTCGCGGAGCTCAAGGAGAGTGTGCTGCAGTGACGGGGAACCTTCCGCCGCGCCTGCCGGGCGAACGGAGCGCGCACGACTTCGTGCGACCCTTCGTCCTGACGGGTGGGCGGACGCGCACCAACGACGCGTCGCTCCACATGGAGACGATGGTGCAGACCGTCGACGACGCGCCCGGCCGTCTGACCTTCGAGCACGCGCGTATCGTGGACGCGTGCTGGGAGCCGCGCTCCGTTGCCGAGGTCGCCGCCGAGATGCGGATGCCGCTCGGCGTCGCGATGGTTCTGGTCGGCGACCTCGTCGAGGCCGAGTGCCTCGAAGTCACCCATAGCAACCCTGTCGAGCTCGAGCTCGAGACGCTCACGAGGATGATCGAACGTGTCCGTGCCCTCTGAGCGTCGGTCGATGAACCGGCGTGTGACCTCGGTGAAGCTCGTGGTCGCCGGTGGCTTCGGTGTCGGGAAGACAACCTTCGTGTCGGCGGTCTCCGAGATCCCTCCCCTCACGACGGAGGCCGCGATGACGACCGAGTCGGAGGGAGTCGACGACGCCACCCACGTCCGCGCGAAGGTCACGACGACGGTCGCAATGGATTTCGGTCGCATCACGGTCGACGACACCCTCGTCATGTACATCTTCGGCACGCCGGGTCAGGAACGCTTCGCATTCATGTGGGACGACCTGTGCGACGGCGCGTTGGGTGCGGTGGTGCTCGCCGACACGCGCCGGTTGGGGGACAGTTTCGTGGCGCTGGACTACTTCGAGGCCCGGGACACGCCGTTCGTCGTTGCCGTGAACCACTTCGACAGCACCTATCACTATCCGATCCCAGAGGTCCGTGACGCGCTCGGTGTGGCCCCGCACATTCCCGTGATCGATTGCGATGCCCGCAATCGCGAGTCGGTGAAGTACGCGCTGATCACGTTGCTCCAGCACGTCTACGATCTCCGCCGGTCGGCGCTCGTGCCGTAACTACTTCGGCACCATGACGCGCAGCGCCTTGGGGTCGCTCTCGTATCGGAGCGGCGTCGACAGCTGTACGACCTCGCCGTCGAGCGCGACGTCGACCGTCCCCCGGTCGCGAATGTCGATCGTGATCTCGCGGCAGGTGCGGCGCTCGACGACCGCACTGCGGGCGAGCCTCCCGAGCAGGAGCGCGCTCAACAGCCGCAACCGGGCGAAGGGCCGGTCCGCTCGGACGATCCGCACGTCCAACACGCCGTCGTCGAGACAGTCGCGGCTCGTCAGATCGCCGATGCGCTCGCCGTAGCATCCGTTGCCGACGAACACGAGCCATACGACGGCGGGCCGCCGATCGAGCATCACGACGATGCGCCGGCCCGACAGCAGCTGGCGCAGCCCGGCGAGCATCGTCGCCAGCGGCTTCGGCAGCGTGTGCCGGTGCCACTCGCGTTGTTGGACGAGCCCGGGGTAGAAGCCGACGCTCGAGTTGTTGACGAACGATCGGCCGTTCACAGATCCGAGATCGATGCGTCGTTCCTCGCCGCCGTCGCGATCCGCTGCCTTGGCTGCGTCATCGAGGGTCTCGATGCCGAGCGCGCCGGCGAAGTGGTTGTGCGTGCCGGCGGGGACCACGAGCAGCGCTGTTTCGGTGTGCGCGAGCTCTTCGGCGCCCGTCCGGATGCTGCCGTCGCCCCCCGCGATGCCGACGAACGGCCGGCATTCGGCGCGGGCGTGCCGGACCCGGCGGCGGAGGTCGGACGGCGGACACTCCGCGACGTCGTGCCCCGGGAATCTGGCCCGGAGCTCGTCCACCGCGGTGTCGCTGGGACCGGACGCGGGATTGCACCACACGATCCCCCGACCGGTGATCGGCCGCGATGAATCCTCGGAACGTGCAACGCTCGCCATGCTGCCTTCCCCTGGACACCATCGTGCCCGGGAGCGCAGGCGCCTGGCAAGCCGGCGTTCAGCGTCCGCTCAGCGTGTGGTCTTCATCCGGCGGATCAGGTGGCGAGCGCGCGTTCGGTGTCGACCGTGCACCGGTGCACCTCGAGACGGTCGACGCGCAGGACCCATTCGCGGGGCTTCCCGCTGCTCTCGATCATCGTCCGTTCGATCTCACCGTCGGCAACCGCAAGCCGGGCGCCGCAATGAGGACAGATGATCGTGGCCGGCATGGGCGCCGCTCCCGTCGGGTCCGTTGCTCGAACGGTACACCCGAGGTCCGGCGCGCGGTCAAGGGTCGACGCGAGACAAATGCTGGATCTCCACCATGAGCGGCAGCAGGAAACCGACGTACGCGCTCGTCAGCGTGTAGTCGCTCGTCGGCCCATGTGTCGTGCGCGCGTGCACGTCGATGACGCGAACCCGGTCGTCGGTCCGCCTGTGATGCTTCGCCCGTCCCACGATCGTGTGGAGCTCTTCGAGCGTCCCGATCTGCATGCCGAAATGGTCGAGTGCGGGCGCACGCAATGGCGGGTCGCCCGGCAAGAGATAGACGAACTGGCCGAACGCACCCGTGTACAGGATCAACGGATTGCCGTCTTCACCGGTGTTGTCGCCCTCGGTCCAACCGAAGACGTCGCCGTAGAAGGCGCAGATGTCTGCGCGCCCGCGGTCGTCGAGGACCGCGGGATCCATGCTGATCGCCACGTGATTGAGCGTGGGCCGGTTCGTCATGCCGGCACGACCATCACCTTGCCGGGGAGCTCACCGGCCGCCAGGCGTTGCAGCGTGGGCGCCAGCTCGCCGAGGCCCACGTCGACGGGTTCGATGAGGAGCTCGAGCGGCAGGACGCCCGACGCCAGGAGGTCCAGTGCGGGCGCGAAACCCGCCGCGTCGTAGTTGTAGGCGCCGAGCAGCGTCAGCTCGAGCACGATCGCACGGTTGTGATTGATGCGCGGCATGTCGTGCCCGGTGCCGACGAAGACCAGGGTGCCCGCGTAGTCGAGCTGATCGAGTGCCGCTTCTGCCGCCCGCGCGTTGCCCGAGCACTCGAACGCGAACGTGAACGGCTGCTCGACCGGGCGACCCATGGGCGCCCGGGGGGGTGCGTCGGGCTCGCGCGCAAGCTGCGCGCCGACGGCCAGCGCGCGCTCGCGGCGGCGGGGCGCGGGCTCCGACACGGTGATGTCGTGCACGCCGCGGGCACGCAGCACCGCGATCGTCAGCAGGCCCACAGGTCCCGCACCGGTGACGAGCACACGGTCGTCAGGGGTGACACCGGCGAGGTTGACGGTGTGAAGCGCGATCGCCGTCGGCTCGGTGAGTGCGGCGGAGCGTGTGTCGAGCGCATCGGGCACGCGCAGCAGGCGGTCCGCGCTCACCGTCTTGTAGCGGCAGAACGCACCACGGGAGAAGTCGAGCAGGTCCGGTGGCTCGCGTCGCAGGCACACGGAGGGGCGGCCGCGTCTGCACGCGCGGCACTCCCCGCAGCCGGGCGTGGCGTTGGCGACGACGCGAGTGCCTACGGGCCATTCACCGCCATCGACGTCGGCGCCCACGTCCGCGATCGTGCCGGCCCACTCGTGGCCGAGCACCGATCCGGGCCGGGCGTAGCGCTCGAGGACGAGGTGCAGGTCGGTGCCGCAGATTCCGCAGTGCGACACCTCGACCAGCGCGTCGCGGGGCCCGAGCACAGGAACCGGGAGGTCCTGCACCTCGATCGCGCCGTCGCCGATGTACACCGCGGCACGCATGAGTTCCTGTGGCACCCACACAGCTTCGCGCAGCGGTCCGCGGAGGACACCACCCCGGAACTTCGACGGCACGCGCGCCCGGTAGCGTGCGACGCCTGATGCACGACGCGCCGGTCATCTCGATTGCCGCGCTCACGAAACGCTTCGGCGACGACGTGGTCGCGGTCGACGATCTGACATTCGGCGTCGACGCCGGGCAGGTGTGCGGACTCCTCGGACCGAACGGTGCCGGAAAGACGACGACGTTGCGTGTCCTCCTCGGGCTCGTGCGTCCGACGTCGGGCGGAGTCTCGATCTTCGGCACTCCCATCACACCGAGCGCGCCGGTGCTCGCGCGCGTCGGCACGATCATCGAGCAGGCGGCATTCGTTCCCTACCTCTCGGGGATGCGGAACCTGCGGCTGTGGTGGGAGGCCGGCGGCGCCACGTGGCCACCGCCGGGTCTCGAGCGTGCACTCGACATCGCCGGGCTCGGTCATGCGATCGACCGCAAGGTGAAGACCTACTCGCTCGGCATGAACCAGCGACTCGGGGTCGCGCGCGCGTTGCTCGGCGACCCGGAGGTGCTCGTGCTGGACGAGCCGACGGTGGGTCTCGACCCCCAGGAGATGCGCTCGATACGTCGCATGTTGAAGGACATGGGCCGGGAAGGCGTGACGGTGTTGCTCTCGAGCCACCTGCTCACCGAGGTGGAGGAAGTGTGCAACTACGTGGTGGTGATGGACCGCGGCCGGCTCGTCGCCGCAGGCACTGTCGCCGACCTGACGAGCGCGGGTACCCGCACCGCATATCTCGAGGTCGACGACGTCGACAGCGCCCGGCGAGTGCTGAGCGCACTGGCCGGTGTGCGCTCGGTTTCGGACGCGCCGCCGGGCCTCGCGGTCGATCTCGACGGGGTGGACCGAGCGCAGGTCGTTGCCGCCCTCGTACACGCCGGCATCGGTGTCGAGACGGTCATGCAACGGCACCGGCTGGAGGACGCGTTCGTCGGGCTCGTGGGCGAAGAGACGACGAGACAGTGACGAGGCGACAGTGATCTCGTTGTTCCGGACCGAGATGTCGAAACAGGTACGACGACCGCGGACGTATGTCGCGCTCGGCATGATGGTCGTGCTGCCGACGATCATGACGCTCGCGGTGAAATTCGGCGGCCGCGGCGATCGTGCCGAGGCCGATTCGCTGTTCTCGCTCGCTCGCCAGTCGGGCTTCGTGATGCCGGCCGCCGCGCTCCTGTTCATGAGCCGTTTCCTGCTGATCGTCGTCGTCGCGATCTTCGCAGGCGATGCGGTCGCGGGGGAAGCGACATGGGGCAACCTTCGCTACACGCTTGTACGCCCGGTCGGCCGGGCGCGCCTCC
>DASQHW010000272.1:0-1519 GCA_035631895.1 Acidimicrobiia bacterium
CCTCGACCAACGCAGCGATGACGAACACGCTGCACAGAAGAATGACGATTCGATTGACACGACCCCACGGTCGCTTCCTGTTGGCGGCGAGACGCGGCATCGAACTCCTTGCGGGCCGGGGGCTTGCTTGCAATCGCACGACATCGTGGTGGCGCACACATGCGCATCGACCAGACGACGGTCTGTCCTTGAACGGCGAGCGCATCAGCAGTTGATCGGATCACGCTCAGAACTCGCGCACGATAGCGAACGGGACACGTCGTGTCTCCTTCGGCGCAACGCGACGCGCGAACTTGTCGCGCGACAATGTCGCGCCTATCGCGGCTTATTTGCCGGCGTCGACGATCACCACATTCGGCGCAGCAGAGTGCTCGATGTCGACAACGATCGACGCGAGTTGATCTTTTGGTACTCGAAACGCATAACGCGCGCTCGTGCTCCGACCGGGCGCGAGCGGTCCTTTGAGAGAGCTCCCGAGCTCACGAACCGCCGTGGCGGGAATGCCGTCCCCATAGTGCACATTGACCGCGAGGCCGTCGAGATCGACTGCCGCGTCCGTGTCGTTTCGAACCAATACCGTCACGAACGCGCCCGGCCCGGAGGTCTCACCCGGGGCTTGCGCGTCGAGGGTTGCCGCCTCGATCTTCGTGACACTCGCGGAGAAGTCGCGCGCGAGCTCCGCTCTCTGCCCGACACCGATGGGCCGCAGTGTCCGGGATGCGATCCCCGTCTTCATCGTCGTCGTCGGGCCGTTTCCCGCTTTGACATTCGTTGACATCGCGGTCGTCGATGTCGACGCCGTGCCGGAGTTGGCAGCGCTCGCGGACTTTGCCCCTTTGCCCGCACCGGCGCACCCGACCGTGGCGAGTGCGACGGTGCAGAGGCATGCACCGATGAACGGACGGCCGCTCATGTCCGAACCGCGGCATCGAGCGCCCGCATCTCGCGGAACCACTTCCGGAGCGCCATCGCCAGATACGCGACGTTGAACGCGAACAAGAACGTGTAGACGCGCATCATCGTGAGTGGCGCACCGACGAGGAGGAACGTCCAGCACAGGACGCCGTAATCGTGGGGCAACTTCACGAAGAGGAGCAACGGCGACACCGGCCCCACGTGCGCGGGGCGCGTCGCGACGTCCCGCTGGCGACGCAGCTGCTCGTTCAGCAGCTGGGCGAAGAACAGCGCGACCGCCACAATGGTGAAACCGAGAGGAACGAGCAGCCAGCTCCGGCCGAGATCGGTGAAGCGGTACACGTGAACGAGTACCGCAAGGTGCACCGCGGTGATCTTGACGGAGTCGATCATGTGGGCGAGCCATTCGCCGGCGAGCGACCCGCCGCCGCGAAGGCGCGCCAGCTGGCCATCGGCAGCGTCCAACGCGTAACCGCACGCGAGGAGCGGCGCCGCGGCGGCCGCACCCCACCCGGCGACGAGGGCGATGATCGCGACTCCTCCGAACGAGAACATCGCACTGACAATGGTCACGGTATTGGGCGTGAGGGCCGCGAGATGGGCG
>DASQHW010000273.1:0-5760 GCA_035631895.1 Acidimicrobiia bacterium
TGAAGCTCTTGACCTTCGCGGTCTCGGGTCGGATCTCGCGCACCGTGGCGATCTGCCACTCCAGCACGCTCATCAGTCGCCGCTGTACCGCTCTTCCTTCCAGTAGTCGCCGCGGATGTGATAGCCGTTCGACTCCCAGAATCCGGGCCGGTCCTCGGCCACGACGCGGATCGCGCGGATCCATTTCGCGCTCTTCCAGAAGTAGAGGTGCGGCACGACGAGCCGCGCGGGGCCGCCGTGGTCCGGCGGAAGCGGCTTCCCGTCGTACTCCCAGGCGATGAACGCCTGACCGTTGAGCGCGTCCTCGAGCAGGAGATTCGTGGTGTATCCGCCATGGCACTCCGCGACGAGGGCGCGCGCCTTCGGGTCGAGCTCGACGTTCGCGAAGAGCGTGTCGAGGGAGATCCCGTGCCACTTCGTGTCGAGCTTCGTCCACGTCGTCACGCACGAGATGTCCTTGACGAAGTCGTCGGCGGGGAGCGCGGTGAATTCCTTCCACGACCACTTCGCCGGCCGGCGGACGAGCCCGGTGATCTCGAGCTGCCACTTCGCGAGGTCGAGCCGCGGGGTCGGGCCGGCCGAGAGCACCGGGAAGTCCGTCACCAGATGCTGCCCCGGCGGGATGCGGTCCTTCGGACCCGTGGCGTCGCGCCGACCGGTGAAACCGCGAGTGACGAACGGCTCGGACATCGAGCGAAGGCTAGCGCGCCCCCACGGCGGCTCGGTCTAGAAGTACGGGTCGTCGACGTAATACGACCAGAAGGCACGCTCCCACGACCCGCCGTCGACGCGGGTGCGCTGCCGAACGACCGTGACCGACGCCCACCACACCCAGCCCGCCCCTGATACAGCCAGGTACTCGCCGTTCCGCAGGAGCCACGGGCCGTCGATCTCGGTCGGATACGGCACGAGCTCGGGCGGTCCGTACACCTCGGTCGTGAGCGTCTGCGCCGCGAGGTCCGCGCGCATGAAGAGTCGGACCGGGTAGTCGTAGAGGTTGCGGATCACCAGATCCGCGCCGTCGGGCGGGCTCACCGTCGCATCGATCCCGAACCCTTCCGGGTAGCCCCACCAGAAGTACGGGTAGTAGGCGTGATTGACCCGACGTGTGACGTCCAGGCCCGCCGCAAGGGCCGCGGGGAAGATCGTCGATGGCAGCTGGCAGATGCCGCCACCGATCGCCGGGACATCCGTCGCGACGCCGTCGACCACCAGGATGGCGTGACCCCACACGTATCCCTTGTCGAGGGTGATGTCGCCCAGAAGCCAGTCGAGGCTGAGGCTGTCGCGCGGAACGATGTACGGGTGTCGCCAGTCGTCGAAGAAGTTGTTGATCGCGTTCGCGCCGACCACGATGTTCCGCACCCGGTAATCGGGCGTGCCGATGAACTTCGTCGTCTGCGACGCGATGACGCGCCATGTCGAGAAGTCGCCGCTAAACGCCGGGAAGGCTGGCCGCGGGCCCGACGCCGGCCGGCGAAGGCGCATGCCTGGGCGAAGCGCATAGATGTTGTGGAGCTCCGGGTTCCAGAACAGGATCTCGCGGAACGGGTCCCCCGCGGTCACGCCCATGTGTTCCACGAGCGTGTCCGGATCGTCGTCGCCCGCGACGAGCGTGTAGAAGCCCGTATCCGCCGCCGCGGCCGGCGACGCAAGCGGCAACGCGCCGACGATGAGAGCCGCGAGGAGGGCGAACGTTTGCGCGGTGACCACGAGTCAATGGTCGGCGCGCGCGGACTCTGGTCACAGGGCTAGCGGTCATTGGAACTGCCGCGAACGTCGCGTCGGTCTGTAGGGTCAGGGCAGGCGGTTGAACCAGAAGAGGGACAGTGCGGCCGCGGCCATCGAGAAGACCGCCGCGATCGCGGTGAGGATCGCGGTGATCTCGGTGCGCTGCTGACGGAAGACGAGCTGCGTCGTCAGGTTCTCGTACACCGCCTTCAGATCCTTCTCGTTCGAGGCGTTGAAGTACTGACCGCCGGTGTCGTCGGCGATCTGCTTCAGCGTCGCCTCGTCGAGGCGTGTTCGTACCGAGCGGCCCTGGATGCGCACGACGGTGCCATCGGCGCTGCCGACGCCGACGGTGAAGATCCGGATGCCGCGGTTCACCGCGTCCTCGATGACCTGCTTCGGGTCCGGGAACTGGTTGTTCTGCCCGTCCGAGAGCAGCACGATCGTCGCGGTGCGGTCGGCGCCCTTCGGCACCGGCGGCGGCGTCGGGCCGGTTGGGTCGCCAGCGAGTCGGCGCAGCGCGATGACCGACGGCGGCGTCTCCTCGCTGTCCTCGAAGATCGCATCGAGCGACGCGAGCATGCCGCGACCGATGGCCGTCGCGCGCTGCGGGCGCAGCCGGTTGATCGCGGCCACGACGAGGGCCTTGTCGTTCGTCGGCGCCTGCACGATCTGCGCGTCGCCCGAGAACGCGACGACGCCGAGCTTTACGTCGTCGCTCTGCCGTGCGACGAACGCCTTCGCGGCATCCTTCGCGGCTTCCATGCGGTTCGGCTTGAGGTCCTCGGCGAGCATGCTGCCCGACACGTCGAGCGCGAGGATCACTGTTCCCTCCTGCACCGGGACGACCACGACGGTCTCGGGCCGCGCCACGGCGACAGCCATGAAGAGCAGCGCGAGAAGGAACAGCGCCGGCGGGATGTGACGCTTGCGGCCGGGGCCGCTGCCGATGGCCTCGCGCACCAGCGAGAGACTCGCGTAGCGCAGCGCGTACTTCTGCCGGCGCCGCTGCGCCCAGATGTATGCGGCGATGAGGGCGGGCACGACGAGGACGAGCAGGAGGTTGCCCGGCCAGAGGAAGCTCATGAGGCGACCTGCGCGGCACGCTGACCGCGACGCAGCTTCCGCTTCGTCGCGAACCGCATGATCGAGCGGACGAGGTCCTCTTCGGTCGAGAGCTCGAGCGAGTCCACGCCGTGGCGGCGGAACGTCCCGTCGAGGCGTTCCTCGCGACGCTTCACAGCCTCGGCGAAGCGCTTGCGGAACCGAGCGTCGTTCGTATCCACCCACAGATGCTCGCCCGTCTCGGCGTCGTTCATCACGACCATGCCGATCTGCGGAAGCTCGCGCTCGCGGGGGTCGACGAGACGGATCGCGAGGACCTCGTGGTGGCGCGAGAGCTCGGCGAGCGGCCGTTCCCAGCCGGGCGTCGAGAAGAAGTCGGAGATCACGAACACGAGCGAGCGCCGGCGGATCGCGCGCATGCCGGTGTCCAGCAGGTCGGCCAGCGCGGTCGCGGGCGCCTGCTTCAGCTTGGGGCGCCGCTCGAGCTCGTTGATGAGCCGGAGCACCTGCATCCGGCCGGTGCGCGCTGGGACGACACGTTCGACGCGGCTGCCGTAGAGCAGCGCGCCGATCTTGTTCCCCTGGCGCGTCAGCAAACGCGCCAGCACCGCGACGAAGTCGATGAGGAGGTCGCGCTTCAGCGCCGTGGCGGTGCCGAAGTCGACGGACGGTGACACGTCGAGCAGGAACTGCGCGGTGATCTCGCGGTCCTCGTGGTACTCGCGCACGTAGGGCACGTCCATCCGCGCGGTCACGTTCCAGTCGATGTGGCGCACGTCGTCGCCCGGGACGTATTCGCGGATGTCCGCGAGGTCCATGCCGTAGCCGCGGAAGAGCGTGCGATAGTCGCCCTGAAGCCACCCGTCGAGGCGACGGATGACGGTCCACTCCAGCCGACGGAGTCGGTCGTCAGGCGCGCGCAGCGACGTGTCCTTGCATCGGCGCGACGGGCACCGGGATGCGATCGATGATCTTGCGGATGAGCGCGTCGGACGTGATCTCCTCGGACAGCGCCTCGTACGACAGGACGAGGCGGTGGCGGAGCACGTCGAGGGCGACGTCCTGGATGTCCTGCGCGAGCACGTAGTCGCGGCCGCGCATGTACGCGAGCGCGCGCGCCGTGAGCACGAGGTTGATCGACGCGCGCGGCGACGCGCCGTAGGTGATGAACTTCGCCGAGTCGGCGAGGCCGTAGTCCTTCGGGATGCGCGTCGCCGACACGATGCGCACGACGTACTCCATGAGCACGGGGTCGACGAACACGCGGTCGACGTCGCGCTGCAGGCCGATGAGCTGCTCGGTGGTCAGCACCGGCTGCACCGTGCCGAGGGCGCCCGTCATGCGCTCGACGATCACGAACTCGTCCATCTCGGTCGGGTATGTGATCAGCACCTTCATCATGAAGCGGTCGACCTGCGCCTCCGGCAGGGCGTACGTGCCCTCAGTCTCGATCGGGTTCTGCGTCGCCATCACCAGGAATGGATCGGGCACCATGTGGGTCTCGCGACCGATGGTGACCTGCCGCTCCTGCATGACCTCGAGGAGCGCGCTCTGCACCTTCGCCGGCGCGCGGTTGATCTCGTCCGCGAGCAGCAGGTTCGTGAAGACCGGGCCGAGCGAGGTCTGGAACTCACCGTTCTTCTGGTTGTAGATGCGTGTGCCGACGAGGTCGGCCGGCACGAGATCGGGTGTGAACTGGATCCGCTTGAACTCGCCGGTGATGGCCTGCGCGACGGTCTTCACGGCGAGAGTCTTCGCGAGGCCGGGGACGCCCTCGACCAGGAGATGCCCACGGGCGAGAAGCGCGACGACGATGCGCTCGAGCAGCTGGTCCTGCCCGACGATCACTTTCTTCATCTCGAAGAGCAGGCGCTCCATCTGCGTGCCCGGTCGCCCTGTCATCGTCATCCCTGTACTCCCCTATCCCTATCTATACGCGTTCTAGTCGAGTGGCTGACCAAGCGCACCTGCGGCCTGGTCGATGGTCACGGCGAAGCCGATACCGCTGAACACCTTCTGTCCGGCCGGGTTCACCAGCCCGGTCACGATGCCGACGACCTCCCCGTTGCCGTCGACCAGCGGGCCGCCGGAGTTTCCGGGATTGACCGCGGCGTCGAACTGGATGAGGCCGGTGAGCGGCTGTTGCAGGCCGGGGCCTGAGAGCGATCGATCCAGCCCCGAGACGACGCCCGCGGAAAGCGAGCCGGTGAGGCCGAACGGGTGACCGATGACGAAGGCGGGCGATCCGACGGCGAGGCGGCTCGGGTCACCCAGGGTCGCGGGGACGAACCGCGCCGGCGCTGAGGCGGGATGCAGCACGGCGATGTCCTTGTCCGCGAGCGTCGCGGTCACGTCGGCGCGGGTCTCGGTGCCATCGCTGAACCGCACGGTGACCCTCTGCGCGTCCTTCACGATGTGCAGGCTCGTGAGGATGTCGGCCTGGTCGTCGACGATGACCCCGGCCCCGATCGATGCGTCGATCCCGCCGCCCGTCGCCGTCACCTGCACCACCGACGGCGCGATGTGCGCGTACACCGCCGCGGCGAGCGGCGGGCTCGGCGACGGTGTCGCCTGCTCCTGGACGGAGTCGAGGGTGAGCTGGCCTCCGGTCTGGATCGCGCCGACCAGGACCCAGCTCAGGCCAAGCATGGCGCCGATGGCGAGGGGAGCCGCGATGCGTCGCCAGATGCGCGTCCGCAGCGGCATTCGGGGCGGCGCGGCGGGGCGTTCCGGCTCGGGCATCGGCTTTCCGGACCCCGGAAAGGAGCCGTACGGCCTATCGGAGCGCGAGAAGGTCATGAGGAGAGCACCAGTGTACGGGTGGGATACCCCGATCACGGCCTCGCGGTTGCATCGTGAAGAGCGGGATGCGGGCTCTTCTCATCGTCAATCCGGGTGCCGGGGGGCGCCACGCGTCCGAGGGCGATCTCACCAAGTGCATCGCGCTCCTGCGAAGCGCCGGCT
>DASQHW010000274.1:0-3714 GCA_035631895.1 Acidimicrobiia bacterium
GGCATCGGGCCCGAGCGTTCAGCGACGCTGCTCTAGCGGTGTAGCCCTAATGACCGCTTGCTCGTACGCTCGGTCCCGCCCCACACTCGAATGCGAATGGGCGGCCTCATCGACGTCGCGTTCCCGTACCGCGTGAAGAAGAACTTTGGCGCAGCCTCGTTCGCGCTGGTCTTCCTCGTGATCATCGGTGAGGTCGAGGCCCTCGTCCTCGTCGCGCTCGGGATCGTCGCCCATCGCTTCGACCTTTTCGTCGACCTGCAGCCCGTCCTGCTTCCCGGCGCGTGCTTCATCGGGCTGACCTCAGCAGGGACCTTCTGGTGGCGCGCGCGCGCGTGGACCAAGGCGCGCATCGCCTCGCTCTCCCTCTGGGCCGGTGGCGGTACGGCCTTCGGCGACCGCCTCGTGAAGTCCCGCACGCCGCAGCACTAGTTCTCAGCCCTCTTTCGACCGCGAAGCCCTAGTCCCTAAGTCGTAGTGCCCTACGCCCGTGGGGTGAACTTCGCGCTTCTCGGCCATGGGACTACGACCAACGAGGGCCGTTCCCTCCCCCTTGGGTTGATGGCACGGGGCGGCGCAGGCGCGAGATTGCCATCAACAGCAAAGCCCGCCCGACCAGGGAGCGAAGACCGAGAAACCGGCGGAGCGGAAAAGAGAAAGGGACAACCGAGATGCGCAAGCTCAACCTTCTGGCAGGCATGGCGCTCGCGGGCATGGTCCTCGTCGGACTCACCGCTACCGCCGACAAGACCAGCGCCTCCTTCACCGCGACGAGCACGAACCCGACGAACACGGCGAACTCCGCGACGCTCTCGCTCAGCAACAACAAGCCGAACGCGGGCGACCTCGTCAATGTGACCAACCTCGTCCCCGGCGACACGATGAACCGCACCGTGATCATCACGAACACCGGCAACGTTGGCTTCACGTACACGGCCTCGATCTCGGCCGTCGCGAACACGCTCCTGTGGTCTGACACGACGAACGGCCTTCAGGTCACGGTCCTTCGCGGCGCGACGACGCTCTACACCGGCGCGCTCAAGAACATGACCCTCGCGGCGTCGGGCACGATCGCCGCGGGTGGCACGGACACGCTCACGTACAACTTCACCTTCCCGAGCACCGCGGGCAACACCTTCCAGACCCTCTCGCAGGACTTCACGGTCACCTACACCGCGACGCAGCTGGCTGGCTCAGCTAAGTAACCCCCCTGACTGGGGCGGTCCCGCTGGGAGACCGCCCCAGTCCCTCCACTGATAGAGAGAAAGGAGCACGGCGATGAACAAGATCCTCGGGAACATCCTCTCCGCGATCGCGTTCACCGCGCTCCTCGGTCTCTGCCTCACCTTCGTCGCAATCCGCGTCCTCGGCTTCGGCAGCTTCATCGTGACGGGCGGCTCGATGGAGCCGACGATCCACCTCGGATCGCTGGTCATCGTCCAGCCGGTCGACCCGCACACCGTGCAGATCGGGGACGTCATCACCTTCGAGCAGTACGGTCAGACGACGACCCACCGCGTGATCGCGATCGGTCAGAACTCGACCGGCCTCACCTTCAAGACCAAGGGCGACGCGAACCAGGTCGCGGATCCCGAGGACAAGACGTTCCCGGGCCAGGTCGGCGTGGTCCGCCTCGCCACCCCGGGCATCGGCTACGCCGCCCTGTACATCCAGGCCTACTGGCGCCTCGCGCTCACGCTCATCGCCGCGATCACCTTCTTCAGCTGCGCGGGCGGCCTGGTCTTCCGCAAGCCGCAGGTCGCGCCGGTGCACGCGCTACGCGTCGTCCGCCGCCCGGTGCTCGTCACCGTGGATGCGGACGAGACGTGGAACGCGCACGTGGAATGGCTGCGCCGGACCCACCGAACGACGATGGTGGCTTGATGTCGATCATGGGGAGCGCGTTCCGGTCGCTCGGCGATCGCCTTCTGGCGATCGCGTTCGTGCTTATGGCGCTCCTCATTCTCGTGGGCGCGTCTGCCGGACAGACCACGGCGAGCTTCACCGGCACGAGCATCAACCCGACGAACACGACCGTGACCATGACGGTGCAGCCGCCGGCCGGGCAGAACGCGGTGGTCTCCGCCGCCGCCGGCGTGGTCCAGCTCTCGTGGAGCGCGACCCCGACCGCCCCGGGCACAGGCCACACCCTGACCTACCTCGTGCTGCGCGGTCCGGTCGGCGGTCCCTACGCCCAGATCGCCTCGACGAGCGCGCTCAGCTACAACGACACGCCGCCCGCCGATGGCAGCTACGGCTACGTCATCGAGGCCCAGATCACCGGCGGCGGCTCGTTCGTGAGCGCCAACAGCGCCGCGCAGAACGGGATCTCCGATCGCACCGCGCCGACGAAGTCGATCACCTGCAACGGTGCGGCGTGCAGCGCCGGCTGGTACAACGCCACGGTGTCGGTCACGGTGAGCGGCACCGACGCCGGCACGGGCATGGGCTCGGTCACGCGCAACGTCGACGCGGGCGGCCAGACCTCGACCGCGGGCGCGAGCGCCACGTTCAACGTCAGTGGCGACAGCGCCGGCCACACCGTTCAGTACTTCACCACGGACGCCGCGGGCAACGCGAGCTCCACCGCGACCCAGACCATCAACATCGACACGACGGCGCCGACCGCGGCGACCGCGCTCACCTCTGCGACCGGCGCGCCCGGCGCGCCTGTCACGGTCGACCTCACGTGGACCGCGGGCACCGACGCGCTCTCCGGCGTCCAGGGCTACGAAGTGCGCTGGACCGACAACGTGGCGTCGTGCCCCGCCGCGAACGCCACGAACTACCCGAACTCGTCGACCATCGGCGCGGTCACCAGCTACTCGATCCCGTACGCCGGCGCGTCGAACGACAGGATCTGTGCCTACCTCGTCACTATCGACAACGCCGGCAACCGCAGTGCGAGCAGCGCCGTGACGGGGCCGACGAAGGCCAAGTAGCTCCGGCCCGATAGACTCATCGGGGTGAGGGCGCGGGATTGACCCCGGAGGAGAAGTTCGGCACCGAAGGCCTCGCCTTCGACGACGTCCTCCTCATCCCGGCCCGCAGCGACATCCGCCCCAGTCAGGTCTCGACCCGCTCCTTCCTCACGCGCGAGCTCGCGCTCGACATCCCGATCCTCTCGGCCGCGATGGATACGGTGACCGACGCGCGCATGGCCATCGCGCTCGGCCGACTCGGCGGCATGGGCGTCATCCATCGAAATCTCTCCGTCGACGATCAGGCCGCGCAGGTGAAGGAATGCAAGGCCGCCGGCGTGCGCGTCGGCGCGGCGGTCGGTGTCTCCGGTGATGCCGACGATCGCGTCGCGGCCCTCGTCGCGGCGGGCGTCGACGTCGTCTTCGTCGACACGGCGCACGGGCACTCGCCCGCGGTCATCCGCATGGTCGAGAAAGTGAAGGCGCGCCACCGCGTGCAGGTCGTCGGCGGGAACATCGCCACCGCCGCGGGCGCCGAAGAGCTGTGCGCCGCCGGCGCGGACGGCGTGAAGGTCGGCATGGGCCCGGGCGCCATCTGCACCACGCGCGTCGTCGCGGGCGCGGGCATGCCCCAGATCACGGCGATCTACGAAGCCGCGAACGCGGCCGCGAAGAGCGGCATCCCCATCTGCGCCGACGGCGGCATCCAGGAGTCGGGCGACATCGCGAAGGCGATCGGCGCCGGAGCGCACACGGTGATGCTCGGCGGACTGCTCGCGGGCTCCGACGAGGCGCC
>DASQHW010000275.1:0-1928 GCA_035631895.1 Acidimicrobiia bacterium
ACGACGCCGGAGGGCTGACCGCCAAGGACATCGAGCTCGCAGGCGCGATCGAGGAGGTCCACCGCGCATGATCGTGTTCGTCGTCGCGATGGTCGTCCTCTTCGCGTTGCTCGTTTTCATGTGGGTCTCGGTCGGGCGCGAACCCGGTCCGGGCCCGGCCGATGTTGCGATCGCATACGAGCACGCCTGGGACCGCCTCGACTTCGACCTGCTGTTCGACCTCTCGGGTGAGGAGCTCCGCGACGGCATGCGCCGCGACCGCTTCGTCGCGGCGAAGCGCGACGCCTACGGCAACACCGGCGCGCCCGCGCATCTGGATGCCGACGTGCGCGTGGAGACCTCGATCGCGGGGAACCAGACGGCGCTCGTCGTCACCGAGGTCGCCGTGCAGTCCGGCAGCGTGCGCAACAACGTGATGCTCGAGAAACGTGCGAACGGCTGGGTCGTCGTCGGGTACTCCCTCCGACCGGACGCAGACGCGGGCACTCCGGGCACGTGACGTCGTGATGACCGCCGGTGTGCTCCTCACGGGCGGTGCGAGCCGCCGCATGGGTGTCGACAAGGCCACGCTCGTCGTGGACGGCGAGACGCTCGCGCGGCGAGCAGCCCGCGTGCTGAGCGCAGCGTGCGACCCGGTCATCGAAGTCGGTTCGGGAGTCACCGGCCTGCCGTGCACACGGGAGGAGCCGCCGGGCGAAGGACCGCTCGCCGGTCTTCTTGCCGGCGCGGACGCGCTCGCCCTCGCACCGGACGGCGCGATTGTCGTGCTTACCTGCGACCTGCCGTTCGTCGACGACGCGCTCGTAAGCATGCTCGTCGACCATCCGGCCGGCGGCAGCGTCGTACCGACGGTCGCGGGAAGGAAGCAGTACGCGTGCTCGCGGTGGTCCGCAGCTGCGGTCGCGTCGGCGCGCGTCTCGTTCGCGAGGGGAGAACGCGTGATGCGTGCGTTACTCGATGCAGGCGATGCGACGTTCGTCGTCGCCGATGCGCATGCACGCGCGCTCGCCGATGTCGACACGCCCGACGACCTTGCACGGCTCGGGCTCGCGGCCAGCTAGGTTGCCCCGCGTGCGCCTCACCGACGCGCCCGTCCGCCGGGCGACCGCGAACGTGCAGGTCGTGTCGGTCGACGCGCACGGCTCGCGCCGCCGGCCCGACGTGCTCGTGACCGAGGAGCCGCTGGAGATCCGCGTGCACGGACCCAACGAGGCACCCGCACCGTTGGTCGTCACGATGCGGACGCCCGGCAACGACTTCGAGCTCGCCGCGGGGTTCTGTCGTACCGAGGCCGTGCTCGATCGCGTCGAGGATCTCGACAACATCGCGTATTGCCTCGGCGGTGACGGCGAGCAGCTCTACAACATCGTGACCGTGAAGTTGCGCGCCCCGGTGGCCGGCGACATCGCGAGCCGGCGGTTCCTCGCCAACTCGTCGTGCGGCATCTGTGGCAAGGCCGCGCTCGACGAAGTGGCAGTGCGCTGCGCGCCCGTCGGCGAGGGCCCCACGGTGGCCGCAAGCGTGGTGGGCGCACTCCCGGACACTCTCGCCCGGCACCAGCGTGTCTTCGGGCAGACGGGTGGCTTGCACGCGGCTGCCCGGTTCACGCCGGACGGTGAGCTGCTGGCCGTGCGCGAGGACGTGGGTCGTCACAACGCGCTCGACAAGCTGATCGGCCACGCGCTGCTCGAACGCAAGCTGCCGATGGCCGAAGAGGTGCTGCTCGTCTCCGGGCGCCTCTCCTTCGAGCTCGTACAGAAGGCGGCTGTTGCCGGCATTCCCGTGCTCTGCGCGGTGTCGGCGCCGTCCAGCCTCGCGGTCTCGGCCGCCGAGCGGTTCGGTCAGACCATCGTCGGCTTCGTCCGCGACCGTCGCTTCAACGTCTACACGCACGACGGCCGGATTCAGCTGGACGCCTGATGGACGCG
>DASQHW010000276.1:0-2459 GCA_035631895.1 Acidimicrobiia bacterium
GATTTGCCAGCAGCGGCGACAGGGTGGGGTCGACCTCGTGCGGCACGAACGCAGTTGAGACGGCGTCGTCGAAGGTGATCACGCCTTCGTCCACAAGCTTGTTGAGCGACATCTCCAGCGTGCAGTGGCCCTGGTTCAGCCCCATCTGCATCGCGTTGCGCAGTTGACGCGTCTTGCCCTCGCGAATGAGGTTGCGCACGGCGGACGTGGCGATCAGCACTTCGTACGCCGCGACGAGCCCGCCGCCGATGCACGGGACAAGACGCTGGGCGACGATCCCCGAGATGGTGCTCGCGACCTGAAGGCGGATCTGAGCCTGCTGGTCGGCCGGGAACGAGTCGACGATCCGGTCGAGCGCCTGCGGCGCGTCGTTCGTGTGCAATGACGAGAACACCAGGTGGCCGGTCTCGGCCAGCGTGAGCGTGATGGCCATGCTCTCGGGATCGCGCATCTCGCCGACGAGGACGACATCCGGGTCCTCGCGCAGCGCTGCTTTGAGCGCTCGTGCGAACGACATGGCGTCGAAGCCCACCTCGCGCTGGTGCACCACCGCCGCTCGGTTCTCGTGCAAGAACTCGATCGGGTCCTCGATCGTGAGGATCTGGCACCGGCGCGTCTCGTTGATGGACTCGATGAGCGTGGCCAGGCTCGTTGACTTGCCGCATCCCGTCGGGCCCGTGAACAAGACGAGCCCCTGCTTGAGACCCGCCAGCTCCTGGACCGATTCAGGGAGGCCGATCTCCTCGAACGTCGGGATACTCGGGTAGAGGAGACGCAGCGAGAGGGTCGGCCGATTCCGCTGGAAGAAGGCGTTGCCGCGGAGCCGGTACGGCCCGAACGAGAAGGCAAAGTCGATGTCGCGGTCGCGGATGAAGTCGGCGCGCTGTTCCGGGTCGAGGAGCTCCGCGAGCACCTCGTGCATCATTTCCTCGTCCACCACCGGAAGACCGGTGGCCGGCCCGATGTTTCCATCGACCCGGATCAGAGGGTAAGACCCGATCGTCAAGACGAGGTCCGACCCTTCGGCGTCGACCACGGCTTGAAGCGCGGCAAGCA
The DNA here is from genome assembly GCA_035631895.1 of Acidimicrobiia bacterium. Classification (GTDB taxonomy): domain Bacteria; phylum Actinomycetota; class Acidimicrobiia; order IMCC26256; family PALSA-610; genus DASQHW01. The sequence goes on from DASQHW010000276.1 coordinate 1,057, forward strand.
GCTTCGGCCCGTACTCCATGCAACACAGCGTAGTCGCTTACGTGCGCAAAGTGCCCTTTCCCGGGCGTTTTCTCGCGCGAGACTGTCAGTTCCTGGAAGGCACCGGCACAACCTCAATTCCTCGAACGCACACCCGATGGAAGTGTGATGGAGAGCCGACGAGTCCCGCTCGTGAAAGCCGCCACTGCCGTCGGCATGGTCGTGCTCGTGGACCAAGCTGCGAAATCGGCTGCCTCTCGCGCCCACAACGGGATGATCACCCCCGCGCGGAACCCCGGTTACGCGCTCGGCATCGTCGGTGGCCCCGCACCCTGGTTGATCGTCGGCACCGTGCTGGTGCTCGCCGCATTTCTCGCGGTCATCGCCCGGTGGGCAGTGCAGGTCGGCATCTCGCCGCTCATCCCGGCCGTGATCGCCGGCGGCATGGTCGCGAACATGATCGACCGCATCCGCTTCGGCGCCGTGCGTGACTTCCTCGCAACCGGTGGTCTGATCATCGATGTCGCGGACCTCGTCGTGCTCGGCGGCATCGTGGCGCTCGGCCTGGCGCTCGCGCTGCGGCTCCAGGAACTACGCCAGGCCTCGTGCACGATCGCGATCGAGACGCCATCCATGCGCGCGAAGGTCGTTCGCAGGACGGCTGCATAGGCGCGTGTCGCCGTCTTCGTGATTCCGGCGGCCGTGGTGGAGTCGGCCCGGGCTCGTGCGCGAGGCTTGGGTGCATGCCGGGTGGAAATTCCGAGAGCAACGCGGTGCTCGTCACGGGCGCTTCCGGGTTCATCGGCTCGTCGGTCGCCCGAGCGCTGATCGCACAGGGCTACCGCGTCCGCGCGCTGGTCGAGCCGGGCCGCAGCGACGACAACCTCTCAGGCCTGCCGGTCGAGCGCGTCGTCGGCGACATCCGCGATCATGCTGTGCTCGACGAAGCAATCGACGAGATCTCGACCGTGTTCCACCTCGCGGCCGTGTACCGCTTCTGGGCCGCCGACCCCGACCTCTTCTACGACGTGAACGTGGGCGGCACGATGAACGTCATCCGTGCCGTGGAGCGCGCGAAGTGCAGGCGACTCGTCTACACGAGCACGGTGGGCACGATCGGAGTCGCCGAGCACGGCCGGCCCGCCTCGGAAGATTCCCTCGTGCGCTTCGACCACCTCTTCGGCCACTACAAACGCTCGAAATACCTCGCCGAGCACGAAGTGTTACGGGCGGGGGCACGCGGGCTTCCTGTCGTCCTCGTACATCCGACGTTTCCGGTCGGGGAGGGCGACTCGGCGCCGACGCCGACCGGCCGCACCATCGTCGAGTTCCTGAACGGACGCATCCCCGCCTACGTCGACACTGCGCTCAACGTCGTGCACGTCGACGACGTCGCACGCGGTCACTTGCTCGCCGCCCAGCTC
>DASQHW010000277.1:0-1684 GCA_035631895.1 Acidimicrobiia bacterium
GGCACAACTCGAAGACCTCAACGGTGAACTTGCCGAACTCGCCCGCACCGATCCCCTGACACAACTCGGCAACCGCCTGCGGCTACGCGAAGACCTCCACACACTCCACGCCCGCGCCGAGCGCCACGGCCGCCCCTACAGCATCGCAATGGTCGACCTGGACGCGTTCAAGCTCTACAACGACACCTACGGACACCCACAAGGCGACACCGCGCTCCAGCGCATCGCGGCCGTCCTGACCACGGACCTGCGTGCCGAGGACGCGGCCTACCGCTACGGCGGCGAGGAGTTCATCGTCGTCCTCGCCGACGAGAACCTCTCGGGCGCCGTCAAAGCGACCGACCGACTCCGCATCGCCGTCGAGAATCTCGCCATTCCCCACCGCCGCAACAACCCACCCGGCATCCTGACTATCAGCGCGGGCGTCGCGACCTTCACACCGCATACCTCCGTCACCGCCGACAGCGTCCTCGAACAAGCCGACCGGGCGCTGTACGTCGCAAAACACCAGGGCCGCAACCGCGTCGCCGCACCCCAGCCGGCACGCGTGCCGAGCAAGGTCGCGCAGGAAATCGACCCCTCCTGACCCCGCGCGGGGCACGCGCACGACGACAACATCGCTTGTCGGAGAAATACGAGACGATCCATCGGCGCGCAACGAGTTCTTGTCACTCATCGTCCGGTGACTCCGTGGCGCGAATCGGCCTTTCCGTCAGGTGACGGTGATATCGACGTGCATGCCCGCCATGAAGTGGCCGGGAAGGTTGCAGACGATGACGTAGTGCCCTCGTTCGAGCGTCGTGGTGAGCAATCGCGTCTCACCGGGATCGAGGGAGCTGCCCGAGTCGAGTGCGCTCTCTAACGCCGGCGAGTCCTCGTTGACCTTGTGCTCTGCCGCCTCGAGCGGAATGTGCCGGGCCGGCAGGGACGTCTTCCACATGACGAGCTCGTGTGGGGACGGGCCATGGTTCGTGTCGACGAAGACATAGTTGCCCGCCGGCAGGGTCGCTTGTGACATGCGGATGCCGAAGTCGTGTTCGTCGACGTGCACAACGTGGGAACCACTGGGAATCGTGAGGCCACCCGACGGGCGTGTCTCGAGTGAGACGATCGCCGCGACGGCGCACGCGAGCAACAAGCTCATGACCGCGATGACGGTGGGCGCCACGGAAAGATCTGAGGGACGAGGTTGTTTCGCTGGGTTCATCGGGCGACCTCGGTGGTCGCGACGACGTGCGTGACGGGAATCGCGTACGCGTGCCGCAGTCGGTTCGGCAGATCGAGTTTGAGCCATCGCGATGCGCCGGGCGGCAGCGTTGAGACGATGACCTCGTCGAAGGCCTGACGTCGAAGGACGTCGCCTACGGCCAGGAGTGGGCTTTCGTCACCGATCTCGCCGGTGACGTCGAGACCGGCGTCTCGGAGGTGCTCGAGCGCGTGCTCGAGATGAGCGCGTGCGTGGGCGTGGGCGTGGCCTTCGGTCCACACGATTCCTTCGCCAGACCGATGTTGCGGGACCACGACATGAAACTCACATGGTCCGAGCGCGCACCGTGTCTCGGCCTCTGCGACGAGATGAGGACCGGTCAGGGTGCGATTGGCAACGATGAGATACCGGCGCACGAGCCATCTCCAACTGCTCCGTGGTCCGTCCCTGTCCGCGAACCTCTCCCAGCGGTTTGTC
>DASQHW010000278.1:0-4452 GCA_035631895.1 Acidimicrobiia bacterium
GACGTGTGGACACCTCGGGATACCCGAGCGCGAAGCCGCCGCCGAAACCGCAGCACGTGTCCGCTTCGGTCATCTCCACGATCGGCGCGCCGGCGCGTCCGAGCAGCGTGCGCGGCGCATCCGCGATCCGAAGACCGCGCAGCCCGTGGCACGCATCGTGCAGCGTGACCGGCGCGTCGAGCCGGGCACCGACGTCCTCGACACCGAGCACGTCGACGAGATATTCGGAGAGCTCGAACGTGCGCGCCGCGAGCTCCGCGACTTCGTCGCGGCGGTCGGGCAGGAGCGCCGCGAAATGGAGACGAACCATTGCCGCACATGAGCCGCTCGGCGTCACGACCGCGTCGTAAGCGCCGAAGACGTCGAGATGGTGACGCGCGAGGCGCGCGGCGGCATCGGGCGCGCCCGCGGTGAAGGCGGGCTGACCACAACACGTCTGTGCAGCAGGGAACTCGACCCGCACGCCGGCCGCTTCGAGCAGGCGCACCGTCGCCATACCGGTCTCGGGGAACAGCTGATCGGCAATGCACGTGACGAACATCGCGACACGCGCGCTCACACCGGGGCTCCCGCGACCCATACCGCCCGCACGGCGAACGTCGAGGGATCGAGCGCCACCAGGTCGGCGCGGGCCCCGGGGGCCACCCGACCCCGTGCGGCGAGACCGAGCACACGGGCCGGGTTCGCGGTGACGTGCCGCACCGCGCGCCCGATCGCGAACCCGAGCGACGCGGTGTTGCGGAGCGCGGCATCCATTGTCAGCGTGGATCCCGCGAGCGTGCCGTCGGGCAGTTTCACCATGTCGTCGCGGACCGCGTCGCTCACGAGGACCGCGTCGGGCCGGGCGCCGAGTGCGATCTTCACCACTGCGGGATGGACGTGCACGAAATCGGCAATCAGCGACGGGACGAGCCGGGAATCGGTCAGGGCCGCGCCCGCGAGTCCCGGCGCGCGGTGATGCAGCGGACCCATCCCGTTGAAGCAGTGTGTCACCACGCGCGCGCCCGCGTCCGCGGCGGCGATCGCGCCGTCGAAGTCGACCGTCGAGTGTCCGAGCGCGACGACAACGCCGCGCTCGGCGAGGACGCGTATCGCGCGCAGTCCCGGGTCGGCCTCGGGGGCAAGCGTGACGACGCGCACCAACGCGCCATACGCGTCGCACACGTGTTGGAGAAACGCAAGATCCGCCTCCCGCAACAATGCGACGGGGTGCGCGCCGGGCGCGCCACCGAGGAACGGACCTTCCAAGTGCGCGCCGAGCACCAGGTCCGGCCGCGCCGCCTGCACCGCGGCCGCACGCTCGAGCATGCCGTCGTACGCCTCGAGGGGCGACGTGCACAGTGTCAGCAGCACACCGGTCGTGCCGCGGGCTGCAAGCGCGTCGACCGCTGCGACGACGTCATCGACGGTGGCGGTCGCGAAGTCGACGTTTCCGGTGCCGTTCATCTGGAGGTCGAGAAAGCCCGGCGCCACGAGCGCGTCCCCCAGGTCGAGCGCGCCGGAGGGAGCCGCGCCCGTGCCGGTCGCGATCACGCGGCCGCCGGCGATCGAGACCCACGCCGGGGTCCCCGAGACGCCACCCTCGCCGTTGACGACGCGAGCGCAGGCAAGCGTCAGGCCCGGACGGGCTCCACCCTCTTCTCCCGCCACATCGCGATGCGGAGCCTGCACAGACCGCGCAGCGTACGAGGTACGCGTGAGAGGAACGAGCTGCGGGCCGGGCGCAGCTCGTGGCACGTGACCGGGATCTCGCCGACGCCGAGCCGTGCGCGCTCCACCCGGAGGATGAGCTCGGTGTCGAAGAGGTCCTGCCCGGAGAAGCACCGCTCGGCGAGGCCGTCCACGGCAGACCGACGAAGCGCCTTCATGCCGTGCGTGTCCGAGACCTTCAGCCCGAACAGGGCGCGCAGGATCATGCTGAACGCCCACGTCGCGACCTTCCGCAACGGCACCCTGGTGTCCCTTGCCCCCGCCGCGCGCTTGGAACCGACCACGATCGCCGGTCCGAGCGGGTCGCGAACCTTCGCAACCGCCGCGTCGAGGAAATCGAGGTCGAAGTAGTCCGCGTCGAAGTTCACGACCACGTCACCCCGCGCCGCGAGAAGCCCCGCGCGCAACGCCCGGCCGTAGTTCGCCTCGTCCCGATGCTCGACGCGCACCTCGGGCAGCTCGGCGGCGATCTCGGTGGCCAGCACGAGCGTCCGGTCGGTCGAGCCGTTCTCGACGATGATGACCTCGAAGGGCTCGCCGCGGTCGCGCAATCCCGCGACGACCTCCTTCACGGAGGTCGAAAGGATCTCGACTTCGTTGAACACCGGCATCACGACCGAGAGACGAGGCGTCGTTTCGATGCTCATGGCTTCGGGCCCAGCCTGACGTCGGGGAAGGGCAACTGTTTACCCGCGTCCGCTCGGGTGCACAGCCATCCCTGGCACACGAGCACGGTCTCGCCGCCGGCCTGGAACGTGCCGTCTGCCGCGACGGCGCGTGCCGTGCCGTCGACGAGAACCCGCAGTGGTTCGCCTGCGGCGCTGGTTCGCCAGACGTCGTAGGTGGCCAGCGCGAGCCGGCACAAGCGGTCGACGGCGTTGGCGTCCTCGCGGACGGCGGCCGCCGCGTCGAGGCCCGGTGAGCCGTCGGCCAGCTGGATCACCGGCGTGTAGACGACGAACCGCGGTCCGTACACGACCTTTTCATCGGCACGAGCCGCCGCCCAGAGGAACAGAACGACGAATGCGTGCTGCATGGCGGTCTCCGGGTCCGGCGCGGCAGCCGTTCCGGCCGCCTCCCCGGCGTCACCGAGCGTGGCGACCGGCCGAACCTGCTGCAGCAATCGCAACGCGGCGAGCCCGGCCTCGGCCTCGGTTCGCGCCGCGTGTGTCCAGGGCCCAACCTCGAAGAGAAGGGAATCGTCGGTCGAGCCCGGGGCCAGCGCGTCGCCGAGGGTGCGGGCGGCTCGCAGCTCGGTCGCGACTGCCTCGATCGCATCCGGCCATTCGGGCCGGTCGATCGTCGCGGCGATCACGTCGACCTTCAATGCGAGATCGAGTGTGTCCGGACGCGTGACCGGACCGTCGGCACACGCGCGGGCGAGCACTGCGAGCGGCGCTGCCCGTGCACCGCCGACGTCCGCGATCGCGCGTGCCCACGATGCGCCCGGGTCGTACCCGTCGGGATCTGCGAGGAAGTCCATCGCGGTTGCGAGCGGGATCTTCGATGCGTGGGCCTGGGTCATCGGATTGCACAACACGCCGGACACGACATCCACGAGATCCGGATCGCGGCCGCGGTACGGCCCCAGGTGGAGGCAGTTCGTCATCAGCGCGTCGTTGACGGGAGTGTTGTCCCACACGAGCACGCCGTGCCCGTCGACTGCCTTGGTCCACCGGCGCGCGTCCTCGGCGGTGATCTCCGGCGAGCACACCGTGGGCCCGGTCCACATCAGGTCGACGTCCCCCGGGAGCCCCGCGCTCAACGCTGCAAGATACGGCGAGGGACGCGTCCCGACGTACTCGGGCGGGCACACTGTGACCGCGCACGGGTGCAGCGCGTCGTGCAGCCATGACGCGAGCGCGCCCTGCCGCGGAGCGAGTCCCGGCTGCATCGGGATGTCGTCGACGAGGAGCAGGAACCACGTCACGCCGTTGGTGCGCATCGGCTCCAGCTTCGCGAGCAGATCGGCCCGATCGGCGTCGGACTCGTACGTGATGTCCAGCCCGGGCGAGATTGCGAAGCCGAAGCGGACGCCGAGCCCCGCGGCGTCCGCGGCGACCTCCGCGAAACCGGCAAGCTCCGCGTCGTCGTACCGCGTCCGCCATTGCGCGCGGTGCTTGACATCATCCTTGGGCGCGTACACGTACGCATTCATGCCGCGCGGCGCGAGGAACGAGATCACGTCGAGGCGCGCCTCGTGCGCCCAGGGCGTTCCGTAGAACCCCTCGACGACCCCGCGCACGCCAAACGACCGCGGCACGGCACAAGCGTAGTGGTGCCGCCTACGCTTCATGCTGTGAACCAACCACTCGATGCCCTCGCTGTGCACGCACTGAATGCGCCCGACCGGCTTGCGGTCGTGGTCGACGGGAGCGGGGGCGCCACTCCCTCGAACACGACCTTCGGCGAGCTCAACGAGCAAGTGAACCGCCTCGCGCACGGGCTCTTGGCCGCCGGCGCCCGTCCCGACGAGCGACTCGTCTGGTGCGGACCGAATTCGCTCGAGGTGCTCACGACCATCCACGCGGCCCGCAAGTGCAACCTCGTCGCAGTGCCACTCTCGTATCGCTTCGCCGCCGAGGAGATGCAATACGTCATCGACAACTCGGACGCAACGGTCGTCGTCGTCGATGCCGAGCAGGCGCCGGTGATCGCCTCCGTACGCGACCATCTTGCCAAGGTGCGAGCCGTGATCGTCTATGGCGGCGACGTGCCGCCGAATTCGGGCTTCGTGCACTG
>DASQHW010000279.1:0-3433 GCA_035631895.1 Acidimicrobiia bacterium
TTGGGGGCGTTGCCGCGCCATCCCCCGACGCGACGGTGCCCCCGGAGGGCACCGGGGGCATCGCCAAATATGACCATCGGTGTACGTCACGGAGCCCGACAGCCGCCACAAAGAATGACTCAAGCAACACCAGTCACGCAAGACGAGCCCGGATCCGGCGCCGGCGACGACTCGATCAGTACTGGCGGTAGTAGGGGCGGTCGGGCCTGCGCAGCTTCTCGACCAGGATGAACACGTTCTCCCACGGATCCGCGAACCATGCGGTTCGCAGTCCCGCGACCTCGGCAACATGGGCGACGAGGAACCGCACACCCTTGCCCTCGAGCTCCGCGCGGCTCTCGCCGACGTCGTCACAGAGCAGGGCGACGTGCGTGAATCCGAGACGCGTCACGGCCGCCGGCGCCGGACCGTCCGGGTCCATTTCCGGATACTCGATGAGTTCGATCACGCGATCGCTCTCGCCGTCGACACCGATGATGGCCGCCTTGACCACCACGGGGGACGGCAGCAGCTCACCCATGTCACGGGTGATCTCGTCGCCCTCCATGCGATACGGCGGTGAGAGCACCGTGAAGCCGAGCACGTCGCGATACCACTCGACAGCCGCCTCGACGTCGGTCACATGCAGGGCGGTGTGTGCGAGGCCGGTGATCACGAGAACGCGCGAAGCATCCCGCGCACCCAGCTGTCGTTGTCGCTCGTGTTCCATCCCTGCAACATTCCCTCGCTGAGGGGGTCGCAGCCGTAGCGCAACGGACCATCGTCGGCGCATATCGAATCGACGATGCGCCTCGCGGCTTCGGGCGCCGGCGTGTAGGAGCTGCGGACACCTTGGCGGCCCTCCCACATCTTCTGTGCGAGCGATCGGTAGGGCTCGTGCTCGACGGCAGGAGATGGATGGTCCGAGCCCGCGAGCATGTCGGTCTCGATCGGCCCGGGCATGATCTCCACGACGCGGATCCCGAACTGCGCGACCTCCGACGCGAGCGACTCCCCGATCGCCGTCACTGCGGCCTTCGTGGCGCGGTAGGCGGCCATGAACGGCACGGGTGCAAGCGTCGACGAAGAAGTGACGTTGCAGATCACTCCCCCACCGGCCGCGCGCATGATCGGGATCGCGCGTTTCGTCACCTCGATCAGCCCGAACACATTGGTCTCGAACAACATGCGCCACGACTCGGTGGGCATCACCTCGACCGGAAGGTTGTCGCTCTCGACGCCGGCGTTGTTCACCAGCACGCGTAACCCTTGCGGCAGATCGATCGAGGAAGGCTCGGTGACGTCGAGTCGCCGTACGTGTATACCGAGGTCGGTCAGGTCAGTGCCCGCCGCAGGATCGCGCATCGTCGCGACCGCATCGAAGCCGCGTTCCGCGAGCTCGATCGCGACCGCGCGTCCGATGCCGCGGCTCGCGCCCGTGACGACGGCAATGCCCTGTGGTTGCATGCTTGCTAGGTTGCCGCGTCGCGCCATGGATCTCCACTTCACACCCGCCCAAGAGCGCTTTCGTGCCGACGCGCGGGCGTGGCTCGGCGACCGGCTCGACGGAACCTTCGCCAAGGTGCGTGGCCGTGGCGGCCCCGGCGACGAGCACGAGCTCTTCGACGAGCGCTGGGAGTGGGAGCAAGAGCTCGGCCGCGACAACTGGATCGGGCTCGGCTGGCCCGCGGCGTACGGCGGCCGGGGCGCGACGCTCGTCGAACAGGTCATCTTCTACGAGGAGTACGCGCGCGCGGGCGGACCGGGCCGCGTCGGCATCGTCGGCGAGGGCCTCCTCGGCCCGACGATCGTGCACTTCGGCGAAGACTCGCAGAAGCGCCGCTTCCTCCCGGGCATCCTGCGTGGGACCGAGATCTGGTGTCAGGGCTACTCGGAACCGGACGCCGGCTCGGACCTCGCAAACGTGCAGACCCGCGCCGAGCTCGACGGCGACGAATGGGTGTTGCACGGCCAGAAGGTGTGGACCTCACTCGCGCACTGGGCGCACTGGATCTTCGTGCTCGCGCGCACCGACCGCGACGCACCGAAGCACAAGGGCTTGTCATACCTGCTCGTGCCGATGGACCAGCCGCAGATCGAGATCAGGCCGATCGTGCAGATCACTGGTCACAGCGAGTTCAACGAGACGTTCTTCGACGGCGCGAGAACTGCAGCGGAGAACGTGGTCGGCGACGTGAACGGTGGGTGGCGGGTCGCGATGGGGACACTCGCGTTCGAGCGCGGTGCGTCGACGCTCGGCCAGCAGTTGTCCTTCGAGAACGAGCTGCGCGAGGTCACGTCGATGGCACGGGAGAACGGGCTCGCCGGGGATCCCGTGTTCCGGCAACGACTCGCGGACGCCTGGATGACCCTGCGCGTCATGCGTTATCACGCGCTGCGCACGCTGCCGATGCTCGAGCACGGCACGATCGGGCCGGCGACCGCGATCCACAAGTTGCTCTGGGCGTCGTTCCACCGCTCGCTCGGCGAGCTGGCAGCAGACGTGCTCGGCGCGGCCGCGCTCGCGCCGGCCGACGACAGGCTGACCCGCCTCTTCCTGTATTCGCGCGCGGACACGATCTACGGCGGATCGAATGAGATCCAACGCAACGTGATCGGTGAACAGGCGCTCGGCCTCGACAAGGAACCCCGATGACACAGAGACCGGGACTGCTCGACGGGAAGTCGGTGCTCGTGACGGCCGCTGCAGGTACGGGCATCGGCTTCGCGACCGCGAAACGTTGCGCCGAGGAGGGTGCCCGCGTCGTCATCAGCGACATCCACGAACGACGGCTTCGCGAGTCAGCCGAGCAACTCGGCGGCGTGCACGCGGTGCTTGCGAACGTCACGTCCGAAGACGATGTGCAACACCTGGTCGCTGAGACGATCGAGGTCTGCGGCGGGATCGACGTGCTCGTGAACAATGCAGGCCTCGGCGGTACCGCGCATCTCACCGAGATGACCGACGAGCAGTGGCACAAGGTCCTCGACGTCACGCTCACCGGCACGATGCGGATGACCCGGGCGACGTTGCGGCACATGTGCAAACGGGGCACGGGCGCGATCGTCAACAATTCGTCGGTGGTTGCCTGGCGTGCGCAGGAGGGCCAGGCGCACTATGCCGCCGCCAAGGCCGGCGTGCTCGCGTTGACACGCTGCGCCGCGATCGAGGCCGCGCCGCACAACGTGCGTGTGAACGCGGTGGCGCCGTCGCTCGCCATGCACCCGAACCTTGCCAAGGTCACGACCGAGGAGCTCCTCGGTGAGCTCACGACGCGCGAGGCGTTCGGCCGCGCGGCCGAGCCGTCGGAAGTCGCCAACGTGATCGTGTTCCTCGCCAGCGACCTCGCGTCGTACATGACCGGCGAAGTCGTCTCGGTCAGCAGCCAGCACCCGTAAACGCCTCGCAGCGGGCCGTCGGGCGTGGGGGCGACGGTCGGGTTTCGTGACCGCG
>DASQHW010000280.1:0-3764 GCA_035631895.1 Acidimicrobiia bacterium
CCTGGGATCGGGAAGGGTTCCACCCGGCGCGGGCCTCCGTTGGCGCACCGGGCCGTCCGGTGGTCGCGTACGGGTTGATGGGCCGCGCGACGTTGCTGCTGTGGCTGAAGGACGACGCCTTCCAATGGAATGCACCGCACGCCGTCGAGATCGCCGACGCCAGGCTCAACGTCGGCGGCCAATGGTGCGGTCGCTGGTACGACCCGTGGGCCGGCAAGTGGCTGAAGCCAGTAGAGCTGCACGGGTCCGTCACGGTGCCGCCCTTCTCGCGTGACCTCGCGCTACGCGCCGTCGCCTGCGCGAGGCGTCAATGAGCGCGCGCCCACATGCTCGAGGAGCCGGCTCGCGAGGTTGCCCCGGCGCGCGACCGTGATGTGACGCAGCTGAAGCCATGTGCGCAGCGCATCGAGCTCGGTCGCCGCGGCAGCCGCGACATCCGCGGCATCCATCCCCGGCTCGATGAAGGCTGACGCGACCCGTAGCGTCGCGGTCTTCCGGTCCGCCTTGAGGTCGAATCGCGCCACCAGCCGGTCGCCGAGAAGAACCGGCAGCACGAAGTAGCCATACTTCCGATCGGCCGGTGGTGTGTAGACCTCGATGCGGTAGTCGAAGCCGAACAACCGCCGGGTTCGGCTCCGTTCCCAGATCAGCGAATCGAACGGCGACAAGAGTGTGGCGTGCTGTCGAGCCGGCGGCCGGGGCCGCGCGTTCGGGACCACGTATGCGTTGTCGCGCCACCCCTCGACGGTGACCTCGATCAGCTCGCCCGCGTCGAGGAGCTCCGCGACACGTGCCTTTGCCGCCTGTTGCTTGACGAGGTAGTAGTTCGCAAGGTCGCCGAGGGTCGCGACGCCGAGCGATCGAGCCGCGAGTGCGAGCAACCGCCGGTGCGCCTCGTCGGTGGGCGGCGTGGGCTGCGACAGGATCGCGGCGGGGATGACGCGCTCGGGGAGGTCATAGACCCGTTCGAACCCGGCGGTGCGCCATGCCGCGAGCTCGCCTTTCGTGAAGAGCAACTCCAGGGCCTGCCGGCCGACGCTGCGCCTCCCCCACCACTCGCCGTCCCGGCGGCGTGGGTCGCTCAGCTGCGATGCGCGCAATGGACCGCGCTCGCGAACCTCTTCGAGCACCGACGCGATGTAGCCGGCGTTGGCGTCCTGCCACGCCTGCCGGCGTGCGACCCGCGTGGGGCCGTCGCCGTACGGGCCGTGACGCGCCATACGCCATCGGAACAATGGTTGATGGGCCATTGGCAGCAGCGAGGCCATGCGTCCCCAGTACTCGAACAGATCGCCACCCGGCCCGGTGATGTCGTGCAGCCGGGCGACGTCGTAGGAGCCCAGCCTGCTGAACAGCACGAGGAACTGCGTGCGCGCGAGCACGTTGATGGCGTCGAGCTGCAGGAGCCCGGCGGCCTCGATCACCGACCGGATATGACGCCGCCCGACGGGACCGCGCGGCCGCGGCCGGCCGAGGCCCTGCGCGTCGATCGCAAGCCACCGAGCCTCCTCACTCGACAGCTCGGCACGGCGACGCACGCCGGCGGATCCTAAGAGCCATGGCCCTGCGATGCTTTGTGCCATGCGCTATCGACGGATGCCCATCGAGATCGAATCTCCCGAGCAGCTCGGCTATGACACGATCGCCAACAACCTGTCGGAGAGCTCGGTCTCGGATCGCCGTCTCGCCGAGCTGGGCATCGATCTCGGGCCCGACGGGCCCCTTGCCCTCGACGACCTGCTGCTCTGCTACGGCGACCACATGGGCGACCCCGTCCTCCGTGAGGCGGTCGCCGCGCAAGGCGACGGGCTGTGTGCCGACGACGTCGTCGTGACGCCGGGCGCGGCAGCCGCGTTGTTCGCAGCCGCGACGTCGCTCCTCGAACCGGGTGACCACGCGGTGGCCGTGCGAACGAACTACGCCACGAACCTGGAAACGCCCCGGGCGATCGGCGCGGTGCTCGACGTCGTCGATCTTGCGTATGAAGACGACTGGCAGCTCGATCCGATGCGCGTGGAACAGCTCGTGCACCCGGGCGTGACGCGCGTGATCTCCGTGACGTGCCCGCACAACCCCACGGGGACCGTCTTCGACGTCGAGGTCTTGCGCGCGTTGGTGGAGACGGCTGAACGCTCCGGCGCGGTGTTGCTGGTCGACGAGACGTATCGCGACCTCACCCACGGCTCGCCGCCCTTGCCGATGGCAGCGACGTTGTCACCGCGGGCCATCAGCGTTTCATCGATGTCGAAGGCGTACGGGCTGCCGGGTCTGCGCATCGGTTGGGCCGTGTGTCGCGACCCGCAGCTCGCCGAGATGCTGTTGGCGGCAAAGGAGCAAATGGTCATCTGCGGCGCAACCCTCGACGAGGCGATCGCCGGGCGAGTGCACGCCGACCGGGCTCGGATCCTGCCGCCGATCATCGACGAGGTCCGGGCGCGGCTCGGCATCGTGCGCGAATGGATGAACGACCAGGAGACCTTCGAATGGGTTGAGCCCTCCGCCGGGGTCGTCGGCCTCGTACGCTTCGCGCCCGGCCTCAGCGTGGACATCGGGCGTTTCTACGAGGTGCTGTTGAAAGAGCACGGCACGTACGTCGGACCCGGTCACTGGTTCGAGCTCGACGACCGGCACTTCCGCCTCGGGTTTGGCTGGCCGAGCGAGAGCGAGCTGCGCGCGGGTCTCGCGGCGTGCTCGGCGGCCGCCGCTAACGCGACTGCATCACCGCGGTGATCGCGGCCTCGGCAGCAGCATCAGTGGCGCGTTTGACGTCGTCCGCCATGCGCGCCATCAATGGAAGTCGCTCGGGATGCTCCGCGAAGTAACTCGCGATCGCCTCGTGGTTCGGCGTGCCGTCCTGGTTGCTGAGATGGAACACCTCTTCGTCGACACTGCCATCGCTTGCGCGGTCGGAGATGACGCGGAACACGCACCACGGGATCGAGCGGGTCTCGCACACCGCTGCGATCGCCGCGGTTTCCATGTCGAGGGACACGACGCCGCGTTGCCGAAGGGCACCGAGTGCCTCGGGCTCGGTGATGAGCACGTCAGTCGTCCACATCGTGCCGCGCGGCATCTGTTCCCCGAAGGGCTGGGGCCGGTGCTCGGTGCCGGTCGCACTGTTCACGACCACCTCCGGCCGGATCAACGTGCCGATGGGCGTCTCGTTCTCCAACGCGCCCGTGATGCCCACGACGACCACCCGCGCCACGGCCACGGCATCGAGGAGCTGCTCGGTGTGTTGGCGCGCGAGCTGCGTTCCCATGCCGGTCACGATCGCGACGACGTCCCGGCCACCCGGTGTTCCGACATGCGCCGTCAGCGCTCCGAGCTGCGTCTCCTCGAGCGAGAGCTTTCGCACGAGCGGTTCCAGCTCGATCGGCATTGCGCAGATGAAGGCGGTGAAACCGCGTCTGCCTGAAGTCTCCACGCGCCAAGCTTGCCGCCTTCGGCGTCGTCCATCCACCGATCGCGGCTCGATCGTGGCCGCGTGTCGATCCGGTGAATTCCCGTTCGTCGTGGTGATGAACTGTCACACGAGGAGGAACCCATGCGATATGTCCTGATGATCTGCACCGACGACCAGAGCGATCAGGCACTGAGCCCTGAGGAAGCCGCTGCGAGCACCGCCGAGTACATGGCGTTCGGCGAGGAGATGGGGCGGCGCGGCGTCCTGCAGGGCGGCGAGCGGCTGCGGCCGACCACCGATGCCACGACCGTTCGCGTCCGCAACGGCGAGGTACTGACCTCCGACGGCCCGTTCGCGG
>DASQHW010000281.1:0-6044 GCA_035631895.1 Acidimicrobiia bacterium
CGAAGCTGGGGCTCTCGGCCGCCGGCGGCGGCGCGGGCGCCGCGGGAAGTGGCACCGTCATCGCGCCGATGCAAGGCACGATCGTGAAGGTGCTCGTCGAGGTCGGCACGACCGTCGAGACGGGACAGGCGCTGCTGGTGCTCGAAGCGATGAAGATGGAGAACCAGATCAACGCCGAGACGTCCGGCACCGTCAAGGAGATCCGCGTGCAACCCGGCCACGGTGTGGGCACCGGCGACGTGCTCGCCGTCATCGAATAGCACCTGGCGATGGGCCTCCCGCTCTTCGTCGTCGATGCGTTCACCGCGGAACCGTTCCGCGGGAATCCGGCCGCCGTCGTGCTCGGCCACGGGGACGACGCGTGGATGCAGCGCGTTGCCGCCGAGATGAAGCATTCCGAGACGGCATTCATCCGGCCCAGAGCCGACGGCGACTACGACTTACGGTGGTTCACGCCCGAGGTGGAGGTCGACCTCTGCGGCCACGCGACGCTCGCGAGCGCGCAGGTGCTGTGGGAGACGGCACGGGTCGAGGACGCGAGGTTCCACACCCGGAGCGGCGTGTTGCCTTCCGCACACCGCGGCGACGGCACGATCACGCTCGACTTCCCGGTCGCGGAGCCGACGCCGGAACCTCCGATGCCGGAGCTCTTCGACGCGCTCGGCATCGATCCGGTCGACTTCCTGCGCGCGGACGGCGACTTCTTCCTCTGTGTCGTCGAACACGCGGACACGGTACGCACGCTCGCGCCCGACGCCGCCAGGCTGCGCACGCTCGCGGGCGTCCGCGGCGTATACGTCAGCGCGGCCGGTGACAAGGGCTACGACATCGTGTCCCGGTGCTTCGCGCCCCGAGTCGGCATCGACGAGGACCCGGTGACCGGATCGATGCACTGCGTGCTCGTCGCGTACTGGGCATCACGGCTCGGCAAGGACGAGCTGCACGCATATCAGGCGTCGGAACGCGGGGGCGAGCTGACCGTCGTGCGCAGCGGCGACCGCGCGTTCATCACCGGTCGCGCCACCACCGTGCTACGAGGTGAGCTCATCTCGTGATCGGTGCCAGGCGAGCTGCGCGGTCAGACCGTCGCGCAAGCTCACGGCAGGTTCCCACCCGAGCACCTCGCGGGCACGGTCGATCGCGCCCCCGTTGCGGAACGCGTCGCCGGGCTGTGACGCGCGGTCCTCGATCTTCACCGGTACGCCCGCCAGCTCGCCGACGAGACCGATGAGGTCGTTGAGCGTGATCTCGGCACCCCCGGCGAGGTTCAAGGGTGTGCCGGGCGGCACATCGGCGCCCGCGGCCGCCAGATTGCCGCGCACGATGTCATCCACGTACGTGAACTCGCGTACTTGCGTGCCGTCACCGAAGCGGGGAAACACGTGCTCGCGCAGCGCCGCCTCGCACAGTCGATGGATCGACATGTCCGGGCGCTGGCGCGGCCCGAACACGGTGAAGTAGCGCAAGGAGACCGTGCTGATGCTCCAATTCTCCGCGTAGAGACCGCACAGGTGCTCGGCCGCGAGCTTCGTGACGCCGTAGGGCGAGTACGGCCTGGGCAGGTCGTCCTCGCGCGTCGGATAACGCGCCTGGTTCCCGTAGACCGACGACGACGACGCATAGACGACGCGGGCCACCGGCCGGGCAGCATGCACCGCCTCGAGGAGCCGCTGCGTCGCGAGGACGTTGTGGCCGACGTAGTCGGCGAACCCGTCGGACCACGACAGCCGCACGCCCGCTTGCGCCGCCTGGTGGAACACGACGTCGACGTCGTCGAGGAGCGCCGTCAGGTCGCACGTGCGCATGTCGGCCTCGACGAGCTGGAAGCGCGGGTGCGCGCGAGCTCCCGCGACGTTGTCCTCCTTTGCGGCGCGCCCGTAATACGGCGTGAAGCAGTCGACACCGACGACCGCATCCCCTCGCGCAAGCAGCGCGCCGGCGAGATGACTGCCGACGAAGCCCGCGACACCGGTGACGAGAGCGCGCACCTGAGGAGTCTCGCGCGCGTCAGCGGCTCGGCAGGCGCTGGAGGGCCCGGTCGAGGATCGAATGCGCGACGTCGTCGTCGGCGCCCAGCTGCCGCGCGACGACCGCATACTGCTCGGCTGCGACGAGCAACTGTGCACTGACGTCACGGCGAGAAAGATCTGCCGGCGCGCGTTCGGCGATGTGCGTCCCTCGGCGCCCGGCGCTCGTGACCACACCGGCGCGGAACAACTCGTCGTATGCCTTGCTCACGGTGCCCTTCGCCAGCCCGAGGTCCGCGGCGAGTTGCCGGATCGTGGGGAGCTGCGCACCCGGGGCCAGGGTTCCCGCCGTGGCCATGTTCGTGATCTGTACGCGCAGCTGCTCGTACACGGGAACCGCCGAATTCGGATCGACCCGAAGGATCAACGGGGTGCTCCGTCGACCTCGAGCTTGCGCAGCGGCCATGCCAGGCGCCGGGCGCGGAACGCGAGCCGTATCGCGAGCGCGAACAGTGCGAGCTCCAACAAGAGCGCCCACGGATGCAACGCGTCGTAGTCCACGAAGCCATTGGCGGTGACCGACACTGCCCAACACCCCAGCAGCGCGATGAAGCCCGCGCCCCCGAGTGCAAGTGCTTGCACAGATGAGGCGCGGATCGCGTCGTCGGCCCGCGCGAGGTCCTCGGCCATGGCCGGCCGAGGGCGTTCGACGACGGCGCGCTCGGTCCGCTCGACGATGACCCACACCGCAACTGCGACTGCGCCGAGGACAACCAACGGGATCCAGAAGCCCTTCGCCTCCCGCACCACATACGGCGGGAGATCGGGGCGCGAGCGAACATCGGACCGGTTGCTTGCGTCGAGCACCAGGCCGACGGCGGTCACCGCGCCCATGAGCAACACGAGACCGCGCAGGAGGCGCTGCTGGCGCGCCTGTACGTAGTCCCCGAGGCGGCGCGGTGCGAGCGAGGCCGTTCGCGCGCCGTGCGGACGGCGGCGGAGGTGATGCAGCTCGGCGACCACGGCCCCCGCCAGATACCCGATGGGTCCGGTGAGGAAAGGATTGCCGAACGCCGCAGTGTTGTCTTGCAGTGCGACGGCCAGCACGACACCCCCGAGCCACCCGGCGACGCTCCAGCTCGTGCGGTAACGGCGCGCTCGCGAGAGGTACGCGGCGAAGAGCCGATCGGTCACGGGGCCGGGCGGCGTCCCGGCGAGCACGTGCAACGCGGCGATGTCCTCCGTCCTCACCGGTCCGTACGCCTTCGCCAGGAAGTGCACGGCGAACACGCCGACCACCAGCACCGACAACACCAACGCCGCGACCATCGCCCGCTCCTCGCTTCCCGCGTCCCGACCTCGGCTCCGGCCTTGACTGTCCTAACGTCATAGGACAATATGACAGACATGGCGGGAACGCAAGCAGGGACCACGGCGGCAAGCAGCACCACCGACGACGAGCTCATCGGCCTTCTCGTGCCGCCACCGCGACCGCGCTGGCAGACGGTGTGCATCGCCGTCGCCTTCGTGGCCGCGCTCGCCGGCGTCGTGCTGGCGTCCGAGAGTGGCGCCATCGTGCCTCGCGTGCACGCAGAGCTCTCGCAGTGGGGGCCCAACGGTCGGGCGTTCACCGTCGTGTTCCGCGTCCGCAATGACAGCTGGACGCAGACACAGGTACACGCTGTCGATGCGTCGCAGCCGATGTTCGGCGCCGTGCGCGTGCTGACCCGGCTTCCGCAGACCCTCGAACCTCACAGCACGTTGGAAGTAACCGTTCGCTTCGACAGCTTCAACTGCGAAGGGTCCGTCGATGGTCGCTCGTCCGGGATCCGCGTCCGGGTGAGAGACCCCTTCGGTCTCACGCTCACGCGCCGGGTGAAGATCGAGACCCATGACGCCGCGCAGGGCGACTGGCCGGCGTACGTGACCGCTGACGCCTGCGCCGCGAAGCGCGGCTGAGTGTCAGTACGCGGCGTCGGCGAGAGACTCCGAGAGCGCGGGGTGCACGAGCAGTGAGTCGACGATGTCGGCGACCTTCAAGTGGTTCGTCACCGCCACCGCGATCACCGAGATGAGCTCCGCCGCGTAGCGGCCGACGATTGCGCCGCCGAGCACGACGCCGGTCGCGGGGTCGCTGAGGATCTTCACGAACCCGCGGGTGTCGCCGTTGATCAAGGCTTTCGGGTTCGCGGAGAACGGCACCTTGGTGACGCGCAGCTTGCGGCCGGCCGCGAACGCCTCCGCTTCGGCAACACCGACCTCGGCGATCTCCGGGTCGGTGAAGATCGCTTGCGATGCCTTGTCGTAGTCGAGATGGCGATGGGCGCGCGCGGTGAGTCCCATGACGTGCTCGGCGATCTTCCGGCCCTGCATCGCGGCCACCGACGACAGAGGCAGCCGGCCCGAGAGGTCTCCGGCCGAATAGATGTGCGGGAGGTTCGTCTGGCAGTGTCGGTTGCCGGGGACGAAGCCGCGGTCGTCGACCTCGACACCGGCTGCTTCGAGCCCGAGCCCCTCGACGTTGGGCACCGACCCGACGCAGAGCAGCGCGTGCGAGCCGTCGACGGCACGGCCGTCATCGCACGCGACGAACACCTTGTCGTCTTCGCGCCCTATCGACATCGCTCGCGCGCCCTTCAACAGCTTGACTCCCCGTCGCAGGAATTCCGCTTCGAGCACGGCGGCGACCTCGGGGTCCTTCGCCGGCAGCACCTGTTGACGCGAGACGATCAGCGACACCTGGGATCCGAGCGCGCTGAACATGTGCGTGAACTCGACACCGGTCACACCCGAACCGATCACCACGAGATGTTCGGGGATCTCCGGCGGCGGATACGCCTGGCGCGTCGTGAGCACACGATCGCCGTCGATCGTCGCCCACTCGGGCACCCGCGGTCGTGAGCCCGTCGCCAGCAGGATGGCGTCTGCCTCGAGCTCGACGGTCCCTTCATCGGTGTCGACCGCGACCGTGTACGCACTGGTCAGCCGTGCCGTGCCCCGCACCAGCCGGACACTCTGGGACTCGAGCAGGCTCGTGACCCCGTCGCGCAGTGTGCGCTCCATGTTCGTCACGCGATCGCGCAACGCCGGAACGTCCAGGCGTCCCGTCGCGTCGAGGCCCATGATCCTGGCGTGCGCGAGTTCGGTGAGCTCGTTGCCGGTGCTGATCATCGCTTTGCTCGGAATGCAGTCCCAGAGGTGCGCCGCTCCCCCGATGATGTCGCGCTCGACGAGCGTCACGTCGGCGCCGAGGGACGCCGCGACCGTGGCCGCGGTGTTGCCGGCCGGCCCGCCGCCGATGATCACGAACCGCACCGCCAATTTCGCCTCCTGCTTCCGCGAAGTCCGTGTCCAGGCTACGTGCCGTGTCGGCCTAGCCTGACCCTTCGTGCAGGAGCTGCTCGTCGACGACCTCACCGGCGACCGCGTGATCCTGGCTCCTGCGCGGGCACTGCGGCCCGACACGTTCCG
This sequence comes from Acidimicrobiia bacterium, assembly GCA_035631895.1. GTDB lineage: Bacteria > Actinomycetota > Acidimicrobiia > IMCC26256 > PALSA-610 > DASQHW01. The sequence continues at coordinate 5,439 of DASQHW010000281.1, forward strand.
TGTGCAAGACGAACCGCTACCCACGCGGGTCGACACGTGCCCGTTCTGCGACGGGAACGAGGTCGACACACCGCCGGAGGTCGCCCGGGTCGGCCCCGGCAGCCCCGAGACGCCCGGCTGGCGCGTGCGCGTCGTGCCCAACAAGTACCCGATCGTGGGCGACGGCGTGCCGGGGGCGCACGAGGTCGTGATCCTGTCGCCGCAGCACCACGCCGATCTCGGGATCCTGTCGGTCGAAGCATGCATCGAGGTGCTGCTCGCGCTGCGTGACCGCGCGCGGTTCCACCTCGACCGAGGCCATGTGTACGCGCAGCCGTTCGTGAATCACGGGAAGGCGGCGGGCGCGTCGATCCAGCACCCGCACGCGCAGCTCGTTGCGCTCGACTTCGTGCCGCCGAAGGTCGAGGCGCGCGTCAAGGGGTTCACGGTCGATGCGTTCACGCGCAACCAGGAGCATCTCGTGGACGACGGCGACGTCAAGGTGTGGTGCCCGCGGGCGTCGATCTCGCCGTTCTTCGCGAGAGTGGCGATCGAGGACGGCGGCCCCCGCTTCGACGAGGCGACCGACGACGAGACGCGCGCAGTTGCCACCGCGCTGCACAACAC
>DASQHW010000282.1:0-3741 GCA_035631895.1 Acidimicrobiia bacterium
TGGTGGACGACTCGTATGCGACGATCGACATCACGGGCACTTCGGACGGTGAGCCCGTCGAGGGCCTCACCGCGAACGATTTCTTGTACCGCGTCGGTTCGGGAATGGTCGTGCCGGAGCTCGACGAGCAATTGCGGGGGACGAGGCCCGGGGCGATCCTCGAGTTCTCGGCGGTGTTACCGGAACGGTTCGGCGAACAGGCCGGCCAGGACGTGACGTTCCGTGTCGTGGTCAAGGAAGCGAAGCGGAAGGTGCTGCCGGACCTGACCGACGAGTGGGCGCAGGAGGCGAGTGAGTTCGCCACCGTCGACGAGCTGCGCGCCGACATTCGCAAGCGTCTCGAGCTCGTACAGAAGATGCAGGTGCAGATGGCGGCCCGCGACAAGGTGCTGGAGGCCGCCGCAGACCTCGTGCCCGTCGAACCGCCCTCTACGCTGGTGGACGCCGAGACCCGGCGGCGCGTCGAGGATCTCGCGCATCGCCTCTCGCACCAGGGTGCGAGCCTGGAGCAGTACCTCGAGGCCACGGGCCAGGAACCCCAGGCGTTCCTCGACGAGATCCGCGTCGGCGCTGCTCGCGGGGTGCTCGCAGACCTTGCGCTGCGCGCCGTCGTCGCACAGGAAGAGATCACCGCGTCCGACGAAGAGGTCGACACGGAGATCGCGCGCCTCGCCGAGCGGACGAAGGAAAAGCCCGAACGGGTCCGCCGGCAGCTCGAACGGGGCGGCGCGCTCGACACGGTACGATCGGATGTGGCGCGGGGGAAAGCGCTCGAGTTCCTCGTTGATCACGCAACATTGGTCGACCAGGACGGAAATGCAATCGACATGAGCATCGACACCAGTGTGCAAGAAGGCACGACCGTGCAAGACGGCACGAGTGTCGACGAGAACACTCCCGCAGAGCACCAGCAAGAGGAATCCGAGGACTGATCATGCGCCCGAACATTCGTGGTGAATACGTTCCCATGCCGCGGTTCATCCAGGACACCCCGCGCGGGCGTATGGAGTGGGATCCGTACTCGCGCCTTGCGAACGACCGCATCATCTTTCTGGGGACGCCCGTCGACGACACCGTCGCGAACCTGTTGATCGCACAGCTGTTGATCCTCGAGTCGGAAGATCCCGACAAGGACATCATCATGTACATCAACTCACCCGGCGGCGAGATCACCGGGCTCTTCGCGATCTACGACACGATGCAGTACATCAAGCCGGACGTGCAGACCTGCTGCATCGGCCAGGCCGCATCTGCGGCGGCTGTGCTGCTCGCGTCCGGTGCGCCCGGCAAACGATTCATCCTGCCGCACGCACGGGTGCTCATCCACCAGCCGCACGGCGGCGCGTCCGGCCAGGCCGTCGACATCGAGATCCAGGCCAAGGAGATCGTGCGGATGCGCGAGCTGCTGGACGAGATCCTGGCGTTCCACACCGGCCAGGCGCTGGATCGCGTCCGCAAGGACACCGACCGCGACTTCATCATGAGCGGGATCGAGGCCAAGGAATACGGCATCGTCGACGAGATCCTCACCAACCGCGAGCTCGCCGCGGTACCGTCAGCCGAAGGCACCAGCTAGCGAGCGTTCTCGACCCAGGGGAGAAGGGGGCCTTCCGGTGGCGAAGTTCGGTGACGGCGGAGACCTGCTCAAGTGCTCTTTCTGCGGGAAGAGCCAGAAGCAGGTAAAGAAGCTCATCGCCGGTCCCGGCGTGTACATCTGCGACGAGTGCATCGATCTCTGCAACGAGATCATCGAGGAGGAGCTCTCGCAGAGCACCGAGGTCCGCTTCGACGACCTGCCCAAGCCCCGCGAGATCTACGAGTACCTGAACGACTACATCATCGGGCAGGAGCAGGCCAAGAAGATCCTGTCGGTCGCGGTGTACAACCACTACAAGCGCGTGCAGGTCGGCGCGTACGGCGATCCCGACGTCGAGCTCCAGAAGTCGAACATCATGCTCGTCGGCCCCACGGGTTGCGGCAAGACGTTGCTCGCGCAGACGCTCGCGCGCATGTTGAAGGTGCCGTTCGCGATCGCCGATGCCACCGCGCTCACCGAGGCGGGATACGTCGGCGAGGACGTCGAGAACATCTTGTTGAAGCTGATCCAGGCGGCCGACTACGACGTCAAGAAGGCCGAGACCGGCATCATCTACATCGACGAGATCGACAAGATCGCGCGGAAGGCCGAGAACCCCTCGATCACGCGTGACGTCTCGGGCGAGGGCGTGCAACAGGCGCTGTTGAAGATCCTCGAGGGCACCACGGCGTCGGTGCCGCCCCAGGGCGGCCGCAAGCACCCGCACCAGGAGTTCATCCAGATCGACACCACGAACATCTTGTTCATCTGTGGTGGCGCCTTCGCGGGGCTCGACAAGATCATCGAGGCGCGCGTCGGCAATCGCGGCATCGGTTTCGGTGCCGACATACGCCGTGCCAACGACCAGGTCGAGGCCGGCCGCTTCCTCGCCGACGTGCTGCCCGAAGACCTGCTCAAGTTCGGGTTGATCCCGGAGTTCGTCGGGCGACTTCCGGTCGTCGGCGTGGTACACCACCTCGACAAGGACGCGCTCATGCGCATCCTCGTGGAACCGAAGAACGCGCTGGTCAAGCAGTACCAGAAGTTCTTCCACTTCGACGATGTCGACCTCGTGTTCAGCGACGAGGCGCTGGTTTCCATCGCCGACGAGGCGCTGAAGCGCGCGACCGGTGCGCGGGGCCTGCGCGCGATCCTCGAGGAGGTGCTGCTCGAGGTGATGTACGACCTGCCGAGCCGCACCGACGTCGTGAAGTGCGTCGTGGACCAGGACGTCGTGCTCCGCAACGTCACACCGACCCTGATCACCGAAGACGAGTCGAGGCGTTCCGCTTAGGCCAGGTTGCTCAGATGAGGCGAGCCGCGTAGCGGCCCTTCTGTTCTCGCACGTCGAGCGGAAGCCCGAACGCTTCGCTCAACACCTCGCTCGTCACGGTCTCGCGCATCAGGCCGGACGCGAGGACGCGGCCGTCCTTCAACACCAACGCGTGGCTGAAGCCCGGGGGGACCTCCTCGAGGTGGTGCGTCACGAGCACCACCGGTGGGCGACCCGGATCACGTGCCCATGCCGCGAGGTCCTTGACCAGCTCCTCGCGCCCACCGAGGTCGAGGCCGGCGGTCGGCTCGTCGAGCAGCACGATGCCGGGCGCGTTCATCAGCGCGCGTGCGAGCAGCACCCGTTGGCGTTCACCTGCAGACAGCGTCGGGAACGCGTGGGTCGCGAGGTCATCGCAGCGCCACTCGCGCAGGAGCGCGTGCGCGCGGCGGTGATCGTCGTCGCTGTAACGGTGCCACCAGGGCGCGAGCGCGGCGTAGCGCGCGGTCATGACGACTTCGAGCGCGGTCATCGACGGTTCGAGGCGCGCCGCCAGCGCCGGTGACGAGAACGCGATGCGCTCGCGCAGCGTTCGCACGTCCGTACGGCCGAGTCGCCGGCCGAGCACGTCGACGGTGCCCGAGGACGGGTGCTGGTAGAGCGCCGCGACGCGCAGCAGCGACGTCTTGCCCGCGCCGTTCGCGCCCAGCACGACCCAACGTTCGCCGGCGTGCACTTCCCAGCTCACCGTGTCGAGGATTCGCGCACCGTCGATCACGAGGGTGACATCGATGCATCTCAGCGCGGCGTCCATGAGCGGCCGCAGGCTACGGAGCATTCCGTTGGCCCTGCGGCTCTCGTTGCCGTTGGCCGGTGTGCCGTTTCGGCAGTA
>DASQHW010000283.1:0-6555 GCA_035631895.1 Acidimicrobiia bacterium
CGATGATGCCAATCGCGTCGTCACTCATGCGCTCATCGTCTTCGTTTTCGATGCCGTTGGCATCCAAGGAATCCACAGTCCGTGGTCCGCTCGATACGGTACCGACGCGTGGACCTGGTCGGGAGGGCGAAAGAATGCGGCCAGCTCGACGAGCTGCTCGACAAGACGCGAGACGGTCGGGGCGACGCGATCGTGGTCCACGGCGAGCCCGGCATCGGCAAAACCGCGCTCTTGGAGTACATGATCGCGAGCGCGCACGATTTCAAGGTGCTGCGCACAGTCGGCAACGAGACGGAACACGAGCTTCCGTTCGCGGCACTGCAGCAGTTGTGCGCGCCGGCTCTCGACACAATGTCGCAGTTGCCCGAGCCGCAACGCGACGCATTGGGTGTGACGTTCGGTCTTGTCGCGGGCGCGCCGCCCGATCGCCTGCTCGTCAGCCTCGCCGTTCTGACGCTGTTGTCGGACCTCTCGAGCGAACAACCGCTGCTGTGCGTCGTCGACGACGCGCAGTCGATCGACCACGAATCGGCGCAAGTGTTTGCCTTCGTCGCCCGGCGATTGGCAACCGAGACGGTCGCGTTCGCGCTCGGAAGTCGAGCGATCACTGATGGGATCCGTGGACTGCCAACGCTCGATGTCTCCGAACTCGACCGCGACGCCTCAGTTGCGTTGCTTCAGTCGATGCTTGCCGATCGCATCGACGAGAACGTCCTCGAGCGCGTCGTCGCGGAGGCGCGCGGAAACCCGCTCGGGTTGCTCGAACTGCCGCGGGGCTTGCCGCCTTCGAAGCTCTACGGAGGATTCGCGCTACCCGTCTCGGTTCCCACCGCGGGCCGTATCGAGGCGAGCTTCCGCAGACGTCTCGGCAGTCTCCCCGCGCCATCCCGCCGTCTTCTGCTCGTCGCCGCAGCCGAGTCAACGGGGGATCCCGCGCTGGTGTGGCGCGCGGCCGAGCAACTCGGTATCGACACTTCTGCGGCCGAAGCGGTTGCAGACCTCGGCCTTTTGGACATCAATGCGCGAGTCGCCTTCCGGCACCCGCTCGTGCGCTCCGCGATCTACGACGCCGCGTCGCCGCAAGAACGACGCGACGTGCATCGCGTGCTCGCGGCGGCGACGGAACCGGCAATCGACCCGGACCGTCGCGCCTGGCACCTGGCCCAGGCCGCGTCACATCCCGACGACGACGTCGCCGATGAGTTGGAGCGTTCCGCGGGGCGGGCCCAGGCGCGCGGCGGCTTGGCCGCGGCGGCCGCTTTCCTCGCGCGGTCCGCGGAGTTGACGGTCGAGTCCGCGCCCCGCGCGAGCCGGGCGCTGATCGCGGCCGAAGCCAAACGCGAAGCCGGGGCGCTCGACGACGCGCGTGCGCTCGCCGCGATTGCCGAGCGCGGGCCGTTGGACGAGACGCAGCGAGCGCATCTCGATGTTCTGCGCGCGCGCGTGTCGTTCGGATCGGAACGGGGAAGCGATGCGCCGACGCTGTTGCTGCAAGCCGCGCAACGACTGGAGCCGATCGACCCGAGTGAGGCGCGCGAGACGTATCTCGACGCGCTCACCGCGGCCCTGTTTGCCAGCCAGCTGGCCGGACCGAGCAGCGCGCGCGCGATCGCGAAGCTCGCGCGGGCCGCGCCCCGTCCCCCGCGACCTCGGCGCGCGGTCGACGACCTGCTCGACAGTCTCGCGCTCATGATCCTCGAAGGTCCGGCAACGGGTATTCCGGTCTTGCAGGACGCAATACACGCGTTCTGCGGGAACGGCGTCGACAATCAAGAACGGCTGCGGTGGTCGTGGCTGGCCGGTCGTATGGGCGGGTTCATCTGGGATTACGACAGCTGGGAGGCACTCACCGCGAGCCAGGTGGCGCTCGCTCGCGACGCGGGGGCCCTTACAGTCCTCCCCCTTACGCTGAGCATCCGGGCGTCGGTGCATCTCTTCGCCGGCGAACTGGACGCTGCGGCGTCGCTGGTCGGTCGCGTCGATGCCGTCGCCGACGCGACCGATGCCCGCACCGCCCGATACGCGGCGATCGCGGTCGCGGCATTCCGCGGCCGCGAACTTGAAGCGCGCGAACTCATCGACACGAACGCCAAGGAGTTCCTGTCGAGAGGCGAGGGCATGGGCGTCACGCAGACGCAGTGGGCGGCAGCTGTGTTGTACAACGGGCTCGCGCGCTATCACGACGCGTTCACCGCCGCCGCCGCCGCGCTCGATGATTCGGACGACCTTGGGTTCTGGCCGTTAGCGACGGTCGAGTTCGTGGAAGCCGCGAGCCGCAGCGGACGCGTCGACGCCGCAATCCCGGCGCTCGAGCGTCTCGAGGTCTCGACCTCCGCGAGTGGCGCTCCCTGGGCGCGAGCGATCGCGGCGCGATTGCGGGGGTTGGTGAGCGAGGGCGACGACGCCGAGAGTCGGTATCGCGCCGCCATCGATCTTCTGGCTCCGACGGTGTTGCAGCTCGACCGCGCGCGGACTCACTTGGTGTACGGCGAGTGGCTGCGCCGCGCTCGTCGCAACGTCGACGCGCGCGAACAGCTGCGCCTCGCGCATGGTCTCTTCAGCGACTTCGGTATGGAGGCCTTCGCGGAACGAGCCCGCGTCGAGCTGCGCGCAACCGGCGAGCACACGCGTACCCGCTCCGTCGAGACCAGCAATGACCTGACGCCGCAAGAGGCGCAAATTGCGCAGTTCGTCGCCCAGGGCGCGACGAACAACGAGATTGCCGTGCAGCTGTTCATCACGCCACGCACGGTCGAATACCACCTGCACAAGGTGTTTCGGAAGGTCGGCGTGAAGACGCGAACGCAGTTGGCGCGCCGCCTGTTGGAGTCGAAGGCCGAATAACCGCTGCGGCATCCCAGGACTGTGGATTCCTTGGATGCCAACGCCCTGGCAGAACGCGCACGCTGAATCGGTCCCTCGCGATTCGTCTCTTGGAGGACGCCGATGACCAGCGAGCCCACCCGCGATCCGATCACCGACCACCTGCTGACGCCAACCAACGCGGCGCTGGTCGTCATCGACTACCAGCCCCTACAGCTCAAGGTCATGAACTCGATGGATCGCGACGTGTTGGTCGACAATATCGTCTCCGTCGCGCGCCTCGCCCGGACCTACGACCTGCCCGTCGTGCTGTCGACCGTCAACGCCGCGAACGGACAAGGGAACACGCTGCCCGAAATCAAAGCCGCGCTCCCGGACACGAAAGAGATCGACCGCACCACGATGAACGCGTGGGAGGACGTCGACTTCCGGCAAGCCGTCGAGGCGACCGGGCGCAAAAAGCTGATCATGACCGCGCTGTGGACCGAGATCTGCCTCACGTTCCCGACGCTCGACGCGATGCGCGACGGGTTCGACGTATATCCGGTCGTCGATGCGGTCGGTGGAACGTCGGTCGAAGCGCACCACGCCGGGCTCCGACGCATGGTGCACGCGGGGGCGCGACCGGTCAGCTGGGTCGGCCTCGCCGGCGAACTGCAACGCGACTGGGCGCGCGCCGACACCGTCGCCGATCTGGTGGACATCGTGCTCACAACCCGCCTGCTTGCGACCGCCTGAACCGCGCCTTGGAGGAATCATGCCGAAAGCCGTTGTCCTCACGAAATACGGACCGCCCGACGTTCTCGTCTGGCAGGACGTCGCCATGCCCGAACCCGGCCCGAACCAAGTGCGCATCAAGGTTGAGTGCGCAGGTGTGAGCCCCACTGATCCGAAGATCCGCGGCGGTTACGTCCAGGCCGTGTTTCACCTTCCGCCCGAACCCGTTCTCGGTTTCGAGGCGGCTGGTGTTGTCGACGCGCTCGGTTCGTCGGTCGAAGGCGTCACACAAGGCGACGAAGTCGCGTGCCTGTTGCCCGATCTCGGCGGCTACGCCGAATACGCGCTCGCTTCGTCTTGGACGTTGAAGCCAGCCAACGTGAGTTGGAGCGATGCCGCCGCGCTTCCCTCCTCGGCCGAAGCGGCAGTTGGCGTGCTCAACCAGCTCCGGCTCACCGATCGCGAGATACTGCTCGTCCTCGGCGCGGCCGGTTCCGTCGGCATGATCGCAACGCAACTCGCGGTCGCGCGCGGCGCGACCGTGATCGGCGCGGCCACGCCGCGCGACCACGAACTCGTGCGCGAGCTCGGTGCAACTCCCGTCAGCTACGGACCAGGGTTGGCCGATCGTGTGCGCGTCTTCGTCTCGTCGGTCGACGCGGTCATCGACGCCGCCGGCAAAGATGAACTCAAGGAAGCCGTCGACCTCACGGGCGGCCCGGGACGAGTCGTGACGTTGGCCGATCCGCATGGACCCGAACTGGGCGTCGCGTTTTCTGCGTACACGCCCGAACGCGCGCCGGAAGCACTCGATCAGACGATGGCGTTGTTGGCGACCGGTGGGCTTCGCCTCCGCCGCCAGCGTCATCTGCCACTCCAGCGCGCGGCTGAGGCACACCAACTTCTCGACAGTGGCGAGGCGCACGAAAAGCTCGTGCTTGATGCGCGATGACTGCGATCGACGCACGCGAGCGCGAGTGCCCGGTTCTTCCGTGCGTGCCATTCACAACGGTGAACGCCGACCTGGTGACTGCCGAAGACGTGCTCGCGCCCGCGGAGGCTCGTCCCGAGCGGTTGGGGCTCGCGCTCGTTGTCATCTCGACCGCGCAATTGATGGTGGTGCTCGATGCGACCATCGTGACCGTCGCTTTGCCATCGATCCAACGCGCCTTGCACTTCTCGACCGCGGACCTCCAATGGGTGCTCAGCGCGTACACGCTGACCTTCGGCGGATTGCTTCTCTTCGGCGGTCGCCTCGGTGATGTGCTCGGTCGCCGCCGCATGTTCGTGGCGGGCCTGTTGCTCTTTGCCGGCGCGTCGCTCGCCGGTGGTCTCGCAACGACGTCGGCGTTCCTGGTCGCGGCGCGCGCGGTGCAAGGGTGTGGCGCAGCCATCGCCGCGCCAACCGCGCTGTCGCTAATCGGCGACACGTTCGAAGAAGGGCCGGCTCGGACGCGGGCAATGGGCGTCTACGCGGCCATGTCGGGCGCAGGCAGCGCGATCGGTTTGCTCGTGGGTGGCCTGCTCACCGACGTCGCGTCTTGGCGTTGGGTCTTCTTCATCAACGTACCCATCGGCGCCGCGGTTGCCTTGGCCGCACCGCGCGTGCTTCCCAAATCCGTAGGGCGCGGCGGCCACCTCGACGTACCCGGAGCCATCACTGTGACCGCCGCGACAACGGCGTTGGTGTACGGCTTGATTCGTGCGCCAAGTGACGGCTGGGCCGACGCCATCACCGTTGCGTGCCTCGTCGGAGCCGCGCTGCTTTACGCCGTCTTCGTCTTGGTGGAGACGAACAGCACGAGTCCACTCTTGCCGTTCCGGCTGTTCGCCAACCGCAACCGCGCCGCCGCTTATGTCGTCATGTTGTGCACCGCGGCTGCAATCTTTGCGGTGTTCTTCTTCCTCACGCAGATCTTGCAGAACGTCTTTGGATACAGCCCTATTGTCGCGGGCCTCGCGTTCCTTCCCTTCTCGCTCGGCATCGCGGTGACATCCGAGTTTGTCGCCAAGTTCCTCGAGAAGGTTGGGCCCCGAGTGTCCGCATCGGTCGGGCCGTTTCTGTGCGCGTTGGGTCTGGTCTGGCTTTCCCGGATCGGCGTTCACAGCACCTATGCGCGCGACATCCTCGGACCGACGCTCCTGTTGTCGATCGGGCTCGGTTGCACGTTCGTTCCGCTGACGCTGGCCGCCACCTCCCGCGTCGCGTCGGCCGACCTGGGGATCGCATCTGCGCTCCTCAATAGTGCTCAGGAAATCGGCGGAACGATTGGGCTTGCCGTCCTCGTTACGGTCGCCGCGACGGTCACGCGGAACTGGCTCACCAGCCACGTAACCAGCGCGCCGACCCGCACGCTCGCGCTCAATTCCGCGCTGCACGGGTATCGCGCCGCGTTCCTCGTGGGCGCCGCGATCGCGACGGTCGGCGGGTTCGTGGCGCTGGCGGCGATCCGAGTTACGAGACCGAACGCCCGAAGAACAACTGGAGTCTGACATGCCCGACCCGAACGACTGGAACGCATCAACCATCGCTGAGTTTCGCGCCAACGAGGGCCGGGTCGGTGGCCCGTTCGAGGGCGCAACGTTGACGTTGCTGCATCACCGCGGTCGCAAGAGTGGCCGCGAGTTCGTCACGCCCGTGATGTATCTGGTTGACGAGCGCGACGACAACACGATCTATGTCTTCGCGACGATGGGCGGCGCACCCACAAATCCCGACTGGTACTACAACCTGCTCGCAAGCGGTGAAGGTACGATTGAGCGCGGCACCGAGATGTATGAAGTCAAGGTGCGCGAGATCCGGAACGACGAGCGCGACCGTATCTACGACACGCAAGCGCGGCGCTATCCCGGGTTCGCCGAGTACGCGGAGAAGACCAAAGGCATCCGCACGATCCCCGTGTTGGCGCTCAGCCGCGCGTGACGCGCGAACCCCACCAACTGTTGGCACGAAAACGAGCGTCAGGCGCTCAATTGTCCACCATCCCGCAAGGAGAACACCATGGCATCGGTTAC